>JAACJX010000341.1 GCA_014237545.1 Ardenticatenia bacterium
AGGGCCACAAACGCCGCGTCCACCGGCCGGTTGGCGGCGATGACCCCGCCGAAGGCCGACACCGGGTCCGAGGCCAGCGCCGCCGGGAAAGCCTCCGCGACGGTCGCGCCGATGGCGATGCCGCAGGGCGACAGGTGCTTGACGATGGCCACCGCCGGGCGCACGAACGATTCGGCCGCGCGCCAGGCCGCGTCCAAATCCAGCAGGTTGTTGTAGGACAGCTCCTTGCCCTGCACGAGCCGGCCACCTAGCGGCCCCGCGTCTTCATCGGTCGAATACAGGGCCGCCGGTTGGTGGGGGTTCTCGCCGTACCGCAGGCTCTGGACGCGAGACAGACGCAGATCAACGTGTTCGGGGAATAATGCCGACGATTCCGCCCCGGCACCCAGGTAAGCGGCGATGGCGGCGTCATAGTCACGGGTCATCCGGAACGCCTTCAGCGCCAGCTCGCGGCGCAGCGNCTCNTCCGGGCCGCCCNNGCGNAACGCCTCGGCCACGCGNCCGTAGTCGGCCGGATCGCAAACGACGNCGACGCGGNCNAAGTTCTTGGCCGCCGCCCGCAGCAGCGTCACGCCNCCGATGTCGATCTGCTCCACCGCTTCAGCCAGCGTGACNCCAGGGGCCGCGACCGTTTGCGCGAACGGGTAGAGATTACAGACCACCAGGTNAACAAAGCCGATGCCGTGCGCGGCCAGGTCAGCTCGATCTTGGGGCGTGTCGCGGGCCAGGATGCCGCCCAGAATAACCGAATGGAGCGTCTTGACGCGCCCACCGAGCATTTCCGGCGCGCCGCTGACCTCGGCCACGTCGCGCACCGGCAGGCCGCCCTCGCGCAGAGCGCTGGCCGTGCCGCCGCTGGCCACCAGTTCCCAGCCCATAGCCGCCAATTCCCGGCCCAGGTCGATGATGTTGCGTTTATCGGATACGGAAAGAATGGCTCGTTGTGTCATGGGCCTGAAGTCTATCACACGGCGTTTTAAAACGGTTCTGACTCGATTACCGGTGGGACCCGGAGCGCTCCGAGGGGCTCGGAGCGTGGGGAGCTTCATGGATATGAGAGCCGATTGTGATGTGGACCGTCTGTTCCCTTCCGAAACAAGGCTCTCTTTGCCGGCGGCAAGCATATTTTTTTCGGCGGTAATCAGAGAAATGTGTGTCATCCGCGTTCCATTCCTATGCCCATTTAAATATCCGATTGCCCTGATTCCTAACTGCTCGAAGTTGACCACATTTGAGGCGATAGATTATTATTATGATCCAATGAGTTCGGGAACAAATTTCCGTCGCGCTCTGGTTGCCTCTCAATTTCACCGCGCCCGCCGGCGGGCAGCCCTGGAATCCCTCGTATCTCGCCTCTCCGGCCACCCCATCGATCTCCTCTCCTTCAACGACGTCGTTGGCAAACTAGGCGTGGTTGGGCAATCCCACATTGGCACGCGGCAAATCCCCCTCGATGCCATTGTCGGCAGCGTCGGCCGCTATCAGGACTTCACGCGCACCTTCCTGCCCCGGCTCGAGAACGACGAAGACCGCTGGGTCAGCGTGGGGGCGGCCGCGCCCACGGTGGCCGACCTGCCGCCGATCGACGTGTACAAGATCGGCGAGACGTATTTCGTCCTCGATGGCAATCATCGCGTCAGCCTGGCCCGGCTGCAGAACTTTCGCGAGATCGACGCCAATGTGATCGAAGTGCGCACCCGCGCTCCAATGCCCCCGGGAGCGAAACCCGATGACTTGATCATCGCCGCCGAACTGGGCGCGTTCCTGGCTTACACGCGGCTGGACATCCTGCGGCCCGGATGCGACTTCCAGGTCAGCGTCCCCGGCCAGTACCGCCACCTGGAGAGCCACATCGAGGCGTATCGCTTTGTGCTGGAAACGAGAGACGGTGGCGATATTGAATATGAAGAGGCGGTCACGCGCTGGTACGACGAGGTCTACCTGCCATTGGTGCAGGCAATTCGGGAGCAAGGCATTCTGCGCTACTTTCCCGGCCGCACTGAAACCGACTTCTTTGTCTGGCTGGCCCGCCATCGGGCCGAGCTGGAGAATGAACTGGGCTACCGCATCGCGCCGGATGTCGCTGTTTCGCGGCTTCTGGCGCGGGTCGAGAGCGCGGCCCGGAAGCCAGGCAATCCNCTCGCCGCGCGCCTGCGCCGTCTGACNCGGCTGACGCTGCCGGAACAGNCCACNCCCATCTCGCGCCGCACCTGGGCNCANGAGCGCGCGCTCGACCGCTATTCCGAACATCTCTTCGCCGGCGTCCTCTTCCCGGTGCTGCTCGACGACTCCGACGCGCCGGGCCANATGGAGATCGACTCGCTGGCGCGCGCGGCGGCGATCTGCCGTGAAGAGGACGCGACNCTGCGCGCNCTCTGCGTCTCTCTCNCCGAGCCGACACCNTTCGCCACGGCCGCCATTCACTCCCTNAGCCGGGCGCTGGACGAGTCTGGGGTCGCCGGCGAGGTGCTCGTGGAAGCCGGCGATCCACTGCGCTGGATAAAAGATGTGGGTTTTTTGAACGATTTGGTTATTATTAACCGATCGTTCGGCGAGACNTCGGCGGATGAACAGTTNCCATCGGCCTTGACCCGCGCCGTCATTGAGGCATTGCATCGTCCGTTCTTGCTGCTTGGGGCGACTGCGGCCGAACCATTCCCGCGCAAGGTGCTTGTGGTGCAGGACACGCGCCGGCGGCTGAACGAAGCGATGTTCATTGCCGCCTACCTGGCTGAACGCTGGGGCGTCGAGCTGGGCGTGCTGCCGCTCAGCAACGGCCGCGACACGGAAGCCGTCGTGGAAGGGACAATCCAATATCTCGCCCTTCACGAAGTGACAGCCACGTACATGGAGCCTGTGCGGCCGGACAGCCGGGCCGCCGAAAGCATATTGCAAGCCGGATTCGACGGCGCGTTCGACCTCCTGTTGCTGACGGGGCCGGATCGCGGTCGGAAAGCAAATCGAAACAATCACACGACGGAAATGATCTGGGAGGTGCTGCAACGCTGGCCCCACTCAACCCTGATCGCTACCTGATCAGCCGTCACAAGAGGTAGGAGGAAGAGGAATTCATGTCAACCGAATGGTACAAGCAGACCCCGGCCCAGGCGCTGCAAGCGATCGGTACCACCACCGAGAAGGGACTGTCGGCCGCCGAAGCCGGCAGCCGGCTCGCCCAGTACGGCCCAAACGAGCTACAGGAGCGCGCCGGCCGTTCGAAGCTGGAAATCATCTGGGAGCAATTCGCCAACATTCTAACCGTGCTGCTGATCCTGGCCGCCGTCGTCTCGATGATCCTGGGCGACTGGATCGAGGCCGTCGCCATCCTTGTCATCGTCGTTCTCAATGGCGTCCTGGGCTACACGCAGGAATATCGCGCCGAGCAGTCTATGGCCGCGCTGAAGAAAATGTCGGTGCCGACCGTGCGCGTGCGGCGCGACGGCCGCCTTCAGGAAGTGTCGGCCCGCGAACTGGTGCCGGGCGACGTCGTCGTGCTGGAGACCGGTAACATCGTCCCGGCCGACGGCCGCGTCACGTCCAGCGTGAATCTGCGCGTGGAAGAGGCCGCCCTAACAGGCGAGTCGGAACCGGTCGATAAGGACCCCGCGCTCGTTTTCAAGGACGACCTGGCCCTGGGCGACCGCAAGAACATGGTCTATAGCGGNACGCTGGTCAACTACGGCCGCGGCGAGTTCNTCGTCACGTCCACGGGCATGGAGACGGAACTCGGCCACATNGCCAACCTGATCCAGGGTGTCGAGGAAGAGTCCACGCCGCTNCAACAGCGCCTCAGCCGGCTCGGCCGGACTCTGGCCTGGGCCGCGCTGGCGTTGGTCACGGTTGTNGTGGCGATTGGTTATTGGCGCGGGATGCGCTCCGGTGGCGATATCGACTACCCGGAACTGTTGCTCACCGGTGTTAGTCTGGCTGTGGCCGCCATCCCCGAGGCGCTGACAGCCGTCGTCACCATCGCCCTGTCCCTGGGGGCGCAGCGCATGCTGAAGCGCAAGGCGCTCATTCGCCGGCTGCCGGCGGTGGAAACGCTCGGCTCAGTCACCGTCATCTGCTCCGACAAGACCGGCACGCTGACACTGAACCGCATGACCGTCCAGGCCCTGGACATGGCCAATCACTCCTACCGCTTCAGCCATAGCGACAAAACGAACCGGCTGGAACTGGAGCCAGTGGACGCGGTTGACCCTAATCCCGATGCCAACCCGACGCTCGACTTGCTGCTGATCGGCGGCGCGCTCAACAGCGACGCGACACTGGACGATGACGATCCAAACGGCCAGGCCATCGGCGACCCGACCGAGGCGGCCCTGGTCTCCGCGGCGGCGCTGGTCGGCCTGCGCAAGACGGAGCTCGAAGAGGCCTTCCCACGCGTGGCCGAGGTGCCCTTCGATTCCGTGCGCAAGCGCATGACGACAGTCCACAAGGTTCCGGCCAATTCGGCCGAGTTGCCCAATAGCCTGGTGCCCATCTGGGACCGGCAGACGGTGCTGGCCAACAACCGGCCAGACTACGTCGCCTTCACCAAGGGCGCGATCGACGGCATGCTGCACATCTCACCCCAGGTATGGGTCGATGGCCAGGTACAGCAGCTGGATGACGGCTGGCGCGAGCGCATCATGAGCGCCCACGACGAGATGGCCGCCAAGGGCATGCGCGTCCTCGGGGTCGCCATGCGCCCATGGGACAGCCCGCCGGCAAAGACNTCCGAAGAAGCCCTGGAGCAGGAGCTCATCTTCCTGGGCATGTTCGGCATGATCGACCCGCCGCGGCCCGAGGTNAAAGANGCCGTGGCCCAGTGCAAGGCGGCCGGCATCCGGCCGGTCATGATCACCGGCGANCACCCGCTCACCGCCCGCCACATCGCCCAGCAGATCGGCATCAGCGACAACGACCACTTCATCACCGGCCAGGAGCTGGACCGGCTGTCCGCGGCGGAGTTGGAGGAGCGCGCGCGCGACACGTCNGTCTTNGCCCGCGTCTCGCCGGAGCACAAGTTGCGCCTGATCGACGTCTATCAGGGGCAGCAGAACATCGTCTCGATGACCGGCGATGGCGTCAACGATGCGCCGGCGCTGAAGAAGGCCGATATTGGCGTGGCCATGGGCATCACCGGCACCGACGTCGCCAAGAGCGCGGCCGAGATGGTGCTGCTCGACGACAACTTCGCCACCATCGTGGCCGCCGTCGAGGAAGGCCGGATCATCTACGACAACATCCGGCGCTTCATCAAATACCTGTTGACCTGTAACGCCAGCGAAATCGCCGTCATGCTCATCGGCCCGTTCCTGGGCATGCCGCTGCCATTGCTGCCGCTGCAGATCCTGTGGATGAACCTGGTGACCGACGGCCTNCCNGCCCTGGCGCTGGGCATCGAGCCACCGGAGAAGGACGTGATGAAGCGGCCGCCCTACTCGGCCACCGAGAGNGTNTTNGGCCGTGGTATGCCGACCTTCATCATCGTCTTCGGCATCGTTCTCAGCATTCTGTCGCTGGTCACNGGNTTTAGCCTGTGGAGCGCGGGCGACACCGGATGGCAGACAGCCCTCTTTACGACCCTGGTGTTCGCCCAGCTGGGCATGGCCCTCTCGGTCCGCTCCGAGCGCGAGTCCCTTTTCCGCACCGGCCTGTTGACGAACAAGGCCATGATTGGGGCCATCGTTATCACCGTTGTCCTGCAACTCATCCTTATCTACTGGCCACCGGCACAGCAACTTTTCCATCTGGAAGCTTTATCCGTGCGCGACCTGCTCATCTGCTTCGGCGTGGGCATGTCGGTCATTGTCCTGGTGGAGATCTGGAAGGTGTTCGCCCGGTCGCGGGCACGCAGCGAGGCGTAACGCGAGCAGCAGTCACTCGACTGACTTGAAAATTAAAAAGACCGGATTGTGTGNCAATCCGGTNTTTTTTCTGTTCTGATNAAAATGATCTGGAATTGTATTCGCCATCACTGGACGACATTGGGCCCNAAGCTGTCCATGAAGACGGTCGGAATGCGCATCGGCCGCCCGGTATTCAGGTCGACGAACACCCACAGCGAGTGGGCACGGGCCAGCAACGCGCCGTCGCGGACGCGGCGAATTTCGTTGTGGCGCACGGCCGTAGAGCGCTTCACGTCGGACAGATAGGACGTCACTTCCAGCTCGTCGGTGAGCAAGGCCGGNTCGCGGTACTCAATGCGGTAGCGGCGGGCCACAATCCCCACGCCCTGCTCGATGATCCGGTCGATGGGCCAGCCGAAGGCGTCTGTTGCNCCCATGTTGCATTCCTCGATATAGACCAGGTAGTTGGCGTTGTTGACGTGGCGCGCCTGGTCCAGGTCGCGCCATTCGACTTTACGGCGCATGCGAAAGACNCCGNGCGGCGGGGGCGGCGCTTCGGGAAACGGCTCCCGCCGCTCGCCGGCGGCCGTGGCCGGATGCCAGAACGCCGCCACCATCTCGGGCGGGACCGTCGCCGGGCGCAAGGTCTCCATGTTCAGGTAGACCCACTCGGTGGCGGCCGTGGCGACCTGCTCGCCGGTGGCGGCCAGACGCAGCTCATACATGCGNCGCGAGCGCACGCGCCGGAAGTCGCCCACCCAGGTCTTGACGATGACCGTATCACCATAGACCAGCGGCCGCAGATAGGTGATGTCCGTCTCGCGGATCAACCACTGNTAACCCATTTCCCGGTAGCGGGCCGTATCGTAGCCGACGGCGGCCGAGGCGTCGAAGGCGGCTTCCTGCATGTAGCGCAGGTAGTTGGCNTGGTTGACGTGGTTGTAGGGGTCNCATTCGTAGGCGCGCACGCGGAAGGCGCGCTCCAGAAATGCGCCGGAGCCGGATGTCGGTTNAGATAGTTCGGTCACGCTTTTACCTCGCGGTCGTCGCGGCGGCCAGCTCCCGCTCCCGCCTCACCAGCGCGTATGATTTCTCGTANTTGCCGGCCAGCTCGACGAAGTAGTCGTGGAACTCGGCCCANCGCGAGGCGATGTTCTGGCGCTTGCGCTTGAATTCGGCCGTCTCTTCCTGGCGGCGCAAAAAGCGAAAGACGGAGCGGATCAATCCGCGCACGTGGCCGGCGGCGAAATCGATGATCTCCTCGGCCAAGTTGCGGATGGGGNTGGTCTGGGTGGTGGCCAGGATGCGGCGCATGGCCTCGCCNGCGGCGGCGGCGCTCTCCACGGTATCCAGGTGGCCGCGGGAGATCATGTAATCCAGNAGGAACGACCGGTGCCAGTAATGGCTCAGCTTGTCCGTGGCATCGACAATGGTGAANAAGTAAACGAGCGTGCGATACATATTGCGGATCAGGTAGACAACCTGCTCCACCGGCCACATCAGGCAGCCCTTCAGGATCCCGTCGCCGCGGGTGCGGTTNACCGCGCGGATGGCCGCCCGCGACAGGACGCGGCCGCGCCGCCGGGCGATGTCGCGCGGCATGCGACGGCGGAAATAATCCTCCAGCCAGGAATCGACAAACGGGAATGGCAACAGGATGGACAACCCGGCGAACGTCCCGTCGGCATAGATGATCCAATCAAAATCTGTGGCTATTTCTCGCGCGGCCACTGGCCGCAGCGCCCCTTTCTCGGCAACAGCGCCACTCAACTCCGTCATGACGACGCCTCCTTGCTCGTTAATCCCTGGGCCAGGTTGGCTCCAGGAATACCTGTATTTCTACCAGATAACCCGCCGGATCGCGAAGAAAGAGGTGATAGAGGTTGAAGCGGGGATTGTGGGCCGGCGGCTTCTCGATGTGGTCTTCCGCACTGGCGGCCTGCAAATGCGCGTGCCAACGGTCCACGTCGGCCGGGGCGTCCACCACCAGCGTCAGGATGACACCCGAAGCCGCGTTCGGGGGCATGTTGTTCGTGCCACGGCAGAAGCCGAGGAACGCGCCCGGCCCCACGCGATAGATACGGCACGCGCCCTGATCCAGCGCCAGCGGCAGGCCGAGCAGCCCGCGGTAAAAGGCATCGGCCGCGTCCAGGTCGTCGCAGTAGAGGAAAGTGACCTGCTGGTTGAAAGGTGGCAATTCCATTGGTTCCTCGCCGGTCATCCCGCGCGCTCCAGATAGGCCAGCAGCTCGCGCAGGCCGATGATCGTCTTACTGTCGTGAAATTGCCGCTCGTCGAGCATCCGGCGCGCCTCGGCCACGGACAGTTCCACGAGTTCGATCTCCTCGCTGTCCTCCGGGCTGGCTTCCACCGGCTCCAGGTCGAAGCCCAGGTAGACATGGATGCGCTCGGTGCAGTAGCCCGGGGAGACGAAGAACTCGGCCACGGGCACGAGCCGCCCGGCGCGGTAGCCCGCCTCTTCGCCCAGTTCGGCCTGGGCGCGGGCCTCCACGTCATCGTCCGGCCCTTCCAGCTTGCCNGCCGGAATCTCCAGCAANACNCGGCCGGCCACCGGGCGCGGCTGGCGCACCAGGATCACGCGGCCGTCCAGATAGGGGACGACCGCCACGCCGCCGTGGTGCTCGACGATGTCGAACTGCTGCACAGTGCCGTCCGGGCCCCGGCGGGCGGCCTTCTTGACGGTGATGATCTTCCCCTCGTGGGCCGTCTCCTGGTAAATCCATTCGTTCATGCTGCCTCGTTATCCTTCCAGATTGACCCGCCGGGCGACGTGGCGCGGCTCGCGCACGCGAAAATGGAGCAGAAGCAGCCCGATCAGGGTGATGCCCGCGCTGAGGGCGAAGACCAGCGAGTAGCTGGACACGGCCAGCGCCGCACCAACCAGCGGCGCGGCCAGGCTGCCAATCCCGACCAGCGTGTTGGCCAAACCGGCGTAGGTCGGCCGCTTGTCCTGCGGCCCGAACTCCATGACGATGAGAATGCCGGAAACGATGAGCGCCCCATTCGTCGCCCCCATCAGGGCAAAGACGAGGAAATACCACCCCGGCGACGGCGCCAGCCAGGCGAAGGTGAAAGCCAGCGCGGCGGCCAGGGCGCCCATCTCCAGCGTCAGCTTGTGGCCAAACCGGTCGGCCAGAAAGCCGAAGCCCGGCGTCGCCAGCGCCTGGCCGATCAGCTGCGCGGCGGTGTAGGCGCCGACGGTGCTGTTCGGAATGTCCCAGCGCTGGATGGCCGAGACGGTAATGAACCCTGTCCCGAGAGCCCCAAAGGCGATAAGGACGCGGGCCACCAGGAAGCGGCGAAAGTTCTCGTCGCCGCGCATGATACCCGGCAGTTCGTTGATGAACTGGCGGTTGCTGCGGCGCGGGGCGCGACCGAGAGAAGCCGGCTCGCGCGTCTGGCTGATGAATACCCAGCTCAGGGTGACGAACGTGGCGGCGATCAGGAAGTTATAGAAAAAGTTGGTCGAAAAGGGGAACGTGTCCAGCAACCGNCCGCTGACCAACGCGCCGATCGTGCCCATGAGCGTCCCGCTGAAAAGGCTGATGCCCAGGAAACGACCGCGCCGCTCGGTTGGAAAGGAGCGAGCGATCAGGTCTTGCCACGACGTGGCCACAAAGCCCGCGCCCAGCCCCCGCCAGGCGTAGCCAACCAGAAACAGGACAAGGGCCAGCCCCGGCGACCGCAAGGCTATCAGCGCCGACACGACCGTCAGCCAGATGGGCAGGCGCTCCAGCAGAAACCCCACCCGNACGACGACGGGCTTCTTGCGCGGCAGGCGCTCGACGATGTTGGCCGTCAGTAGTTGGGGCAGGAACCAGGAAGCCTGGGCGATGACCGCGGCGATGCCGATCGGCAGCGGGCTGTCGGACAACTTGCTGATGTAAAGCGGGACGACGGTTGTGGAGGAGATGAAGCTGAAGCCGAACCAGAATAACGTGACGTCCAGTAAATTGGCGCCGAAATTCCAGCGGTAGTTGCGCTCGACTTCGGCGGCGATGTCGGCCTCGGAGCCAAAGACTGGCGGCCGGTGTAGCTCCAGAAACCAGCGCAAAAAATAGAGCAGGCGTGCGGACAAAAAATACCTCCCGGACTTGTCGTTTGGCCGACGTCCGGGAAGGTAGCTTAACGCCTATATCGGTTCTTGTCGAAAACGCGCCGGGCTCTGGCCGCAGCGGGAATCGGGCTAGAACCAGCGCAGTTTGATGTCGCCGACGAACTGCGTCAGGTCGAACCGGACACGGCGCTCGGCCATCTTGTAGCCGTCGCTCTTCCAGTTGAGCGGAGCCAGAATCGACGTTTCTTCCTCTTCGCCCACTTGCTTGAACGTGGTCACGAATGACGCGCCATTGATCTGGACCCCCACGTCGGCCGGGGCGAAGATCTCGATGTCGTTGACGAAGCTGAAGCCGCGGATGATCGTTTCGCCGGGCGGAAGATTGTACTTGGTCAGGTCGTAGTTGGCGTCGATGATGAAGCCGAAGAACTCCTCGGACGCCAGCTCACCCGGCCCCGAGCGATCGAAGTCGCCGATGAGGACGGTGCTGCTCCGCGTGCCCGGCGCCACGGCCCGCGGCCGCAGCAGCACGAACAAGCCGAGGAGAATGAGCCCTACCGGGAAGCAGTAGGCGCCCAGGTCAAGATCGAAAAGGTTGCCGAGGAGAAGCAGCACTCCGACAGCGATGATCACAAGCGCGATAAAGACCATTCCTCTGTTGCGCATGACGAACTACCTCCATTGTGGCGGTCTTTGCTGCCAGTATAAAGCGAACAGTCGCCTGCAATCAATACGCAATTCGATAGGTATTTGGCGCAAAAAAAAGCCCGGCGCGCCGGCGCCGGGCTTCCCACTAAAACAGTATCGTCACGCAGAGAATTAGATCTTCTCAGCCGCGGCATTTTCCTTGATCAATTTGTCCAGTTTGCGGTCGACGGCGTTGACCTTCTTGGTCATCGTGTCGATAGCGTCGGACGTGGGAATGTGGACGCGGGTCAAAACCTGCTCGCTGTACTTCTCAAACGTATCGGTGGCCTTCTTGTAGGTGTCCTTGGCCATGGCCTGCGGCGTCTCGACCAGCTCGGTGACCTTATCCTTATTTTCGCCGGCGAACTTCTCGCCCTTCTCGACCAGGTTCACGCGGTATTCCTTGCCGCGCTTCACCAGCTCCTGCAGGTTCTCCTGCACGACGCTCACGACGCCCAGTCCCAGATACAGGCTGTCACGACCCAACTCAACGACCTTATCGGTCACGGTCTTCTGCTCAACGATTTCAATTTTCTCAGACATTTTGGCATTCCTCTTTTGAATCCGGCCCAACCAATCCGTGGGTCTTCGCCGGTACGTGTTATTATTTCTTCATGCGATAACGCATTGCGTCATCAACATCCACAATATAACGCATTGCGTCATCCTTGTCAAGAGGCTAACCGAAATATCTCAATTATCGGGTCGAAATACCTAGCGCCGGCGGTTGGCGAGGCTGATGTAGTAGAGCAGTTGCAGGATAGATGTGATGGCCGCGGCCACGTAGGTCAGCGCGGCCGCCCGCAAAACCGTATTCGCGCCGCGCCGGTCTTCCTCCGACTGCATCAGCCCGGCTTCGCCCAACAGGTTCATCGCCCGCCGGCTGGCGTCGAACTCCACCGGCAGGGTCAGGATCGTGAAAATGACCATCAGGCCGAAGAAGGCAATGCCGACCCACAGCAGGCCGGTGATGTTGAGCAGCAGGCCGGCCAGGATGGCGATGTAGGAGACCATGGGGCTGAACTGGACGGCCGGCACGAGGAAGTTACGCGCCTTGATAAGCGCCGAGCCGGTCTGGTACTGCTGGACATGACCCAACTCGTGGGCGGCAATGGCCATCGAGGCAACGCTTGGTTGTGTGGCGGTTCCTTGCGACAGCCGCACCACGTTGGCGCGGGGGTCGAAATGGTCGGTCATATTGCCCGGCACGACCTGCATCGGGATGTCCATCAGGTCGGTGCGGGTGAATAGCGCCTCGCCCACTTGCGCCCCGGTCAGGTTCACACTGTTGCGCACCTTGCTCCACTTGCTGTAGGCGCTGCGCAGGTACAACTGCACGCCCAGCGACAGGAGCATTGTGGGCAAGAACACGTAAAGCATGTAATTGGGATCAAAACCAATCATCACGGACTCTCCTTG
>JAACJX010000148.1 GCA_014237545.1 Ardenticatenia bacterium
GCAGCAACACCCAACCGGTCGCACCGCTCCACGATTCATAGACAGGCGCCAGAGCGCCGAAGCCCACCGTCAGCGGCAGCCCGGCCACGGCCAGAAAGGCCACCGACCACGCCAGCAACCACGGTGACAGTCGCCGGCGGGAGTTATCGCCCGGAGCCGATGCTGAATCGGCGCGAGCAGCCAGCGACAACCCGGCCGACGCCAGCCCGGCCAACGCCGGAGTGAAGACGGCCAGGCGCGTGGCGGCCAGAAGCGCGTCTGTACCGGCCCAGACGGCCGCGACCAGGATTACACCGCCCAATGACAGCGCGAGGGCCGGGGCCAAGACATGCGGCCGATCCCAGGCCCGCGCCAGACCCCCCAGCAAGACCAGCAACCCGGCCGCCGTTGCGGCCACCACGCCCAGCGTTGAGGGCGAGCCGGCTCCCAGCGCGGCGAGCAAGACCGATGCGGCGGCGACGGTGGGCAGGCCTCTGAGGACAGCGGAACCCGCGCCGGGGGTGGTCATCGCAAACGCGCCGGCGGTGATGAGCAGAACAACCGCGATCACGCTCAGGGAGGCCCGACCGCCGGGAACAGTATAGGCGGCCCACAGGGGAAACAACGTGGCCAAAATCAAAACGCCACTGCGCCAATCAATTGGTGGCGTGTCGGATCCTGAGCCGCGGGCGGCCAATTGGGACAGCGCCCATGCCGCGGCGAACAGCGCCAGGCCCAACAGGCGAGTGCGATCATCGGCCGCCCATACGGCCGGCAGAANCGCGGCCGGCAACCCCAGCGCCACNGCCACCCGAAAGCCGGAGCGCGGATGGTCGGGGGAGAGAGCCGCCCAGACAGCCGCCGTCAGGCACAGCAACAGGACGACCCCGGTTAGCTGCCAGGCCGCGTCGCCAATGGCCCATTGGCGGCCGGCCAAACTGAGCGATGGCGCTACCGCATCGGGGCGAAAAAGGTACCACAAGGGGATAGCCAGTAAAAGCGGGACGATGGACAGTGCCACGGCCAACTTCGGCCGCCGCTCCGCGAAGAGCGCGATGATGGCGGCGACGACCAGAAGAACCCAAATTGCGGCAAAGGGTGCGAAAGACATCAAAGGTCGATTCTAGACCCTTAGCTCCCAAGAGGCAACGACGCTTCAGGTAAGCGTAAGCTTTAGAANGNGCGACGAATGGCGCGGCGGGANTAATTCGCGCCGTGGAGAGGGCTGNAATCAGGCACGACGGCCGCCGGGGCGNCCGCGGNACGCTTGCGANCGGCCTGCATGCGGGCCATGGACTCGCGGATAGCCGGCAGTTGCTGCAGCGNCGCCTCCTCGCCCAGCGCGATCAGGCGCTGGTAGTCGGAGAACTTGAAGTAGGATTGCCCTTCCATGTGCGGCACGATGAGGCAATCGCACTCGTTCGACCCNTTCCCNGCATGGCGCACGAGCGTTTCGATNGCGGCGATNCCCTGGCTGAGCGGNCCCAGGNGCGGGCGCAATGCCGGCATGAAGATGTCTACGCCGATGACGTAATCGGCCCCCAGCAGGCGGGCCACGTCGGCGGGGATGTTGTCGGTGATGCCGCCGTCGACTAGGACGCGGCCGTCCTGCTCCACAGGGGGCACAAAACCCGGGACGGAGCAACTGGCCCGCACGGCGGTGCACAACCGCCCTTTTGACAGGACCACGCGCTCGCCGGAGATCAGATCGCTGGCAACGGCGGCGAAGGGGATGGCCAGGTCGCACACATCAAACTCACCGATATTCTCCTCGACCCACTGCTCCAGGTGCTTAAACGTCACCAGGCCGCTGGCCGAGAAAAAAGGTCGCGACACCTGCCACCAACCCGTACGGGCAGCGATCCGGCGGAGTTCGTCCACCCCCAGCCCGGCGCTGTAGGCCGAGCCGATGATCGCGCCCATGCTGGTGCCGGCGATGCAGTCTATCGGGATGCCGGCGTCTTCCAGGACGGACAGGACGCCGATGTGGGCCAGCCCGCGGGCCACCCCGCCCCCGAGCGCCAGACCCACCTTGATACGGCCGTTTTCACTACTCATGGCCCGCTCCATAACCCCGCATCAAGCGTTGAGGTTACGCAATGGCTATTGCGACCACGGTTCCGACCGCTATTGCGGCCACTCGGTATCGACCTTCGAGGCGCAGGCCACGAGCTCCGTCGCCGCCTTGGGCGCCTTGAGCACGGTCATCATGTTGCCCTTCAGCTTCAGCTGGCCGGACATGATCCCGCGAATCGGGTCGATCTTCTTCTCCAGTACCTTGCGCCATACATCCAGTGGGGCGCGTAACTCAAAGGCGACCTTTTTGGTGGATGGATCATCGACGACGAAGGCGTCGCGCGCCTTACCGTGCCACAGATCGAGGTAGAGATAGTGGTCCTGCGGCACGCCCGGCCCGGCGGTCGTGATAAAGTAGAAATCACCTTCCCAGTTTGCCGCGGCCTTGGCATAGGCGTCGCTGCTGTTCACGGCCGCCACTAAAGCCTTCCCCCATTCGTCGGTCGCAAACTTGATCCCCATCTTTTCGCCTCCGTGTTAAATCAGACTTCCGTGGATGAACTCGTAAGATAGCATAACCCGCGCGGGCTTGCCAATTAGGGGAGTGACTAAACTCGTAGGCATATAAAATCAATCAGCGGTCTTTTATCGAAGGGTCGTTGCTGATTGTGTAGTTGTCGCCGGTTCCAGGCATGAGCGAAAGCCTTGAGGTGTCGATTCAGCCATACGAGACAGCGCGA
>JAACJX010000661.1 GCA_014237545.1 Ardenticatenia bacterium
ACGTGACCATGCTCCCCGGCTCGCCGCCCGACCCGCTGCCGCGGCCGCCGTTCGCCGTGGACGAGCCGGCGGCCGACGGGCTGCGCTTCCTGGGTTACGAGCCTATCCCCCGCGCCGCCGAGACGGGCGAGCCGCTGCCGATGGCCTTCTGGTGGTCAAGTACCACCCCGCTTTCCTTCCGGCAACTGCGCCTGTCGCTGGTCGATGAGACCGGCACGGCCCGCGAGCTAGGCCGCGGCCAGCCGGCCTACAACACCTACCCGTTCGACCAGTGGCCGGCCCCGGCCTTTGTCATCGACCGGCAGGTGTTCCGCGTGCCCGACGACCTGCCGCCCGGCGACTACACCTACCGGCTGGAACTGCTCGACGCCAGGGGACAGCCCACCTTCTCGAGTGACCTCGGCCCGCTGGCCGTCACGCGCACCGAGCGGCTCTACGAGCTGCCACCCTTCGAAACTGAAGTGGGCGCGACGTTTGGCGGGGAGATCGCCCTGCCCGGCTACACGCTCGAAACCGAGTTTTTTCCTGAAAACTCGGTTTCTAATCCCGCACTGCTGGAACTCGTCTGGCAGGCCGTCTCCCAGCCCACGGCCGACTACACCGTTTTCGTCCACGTCCTGAACGCCGACGGCACCTGTTGCGTCTGGCAATCGGACGCGATGCCCCGCGGCGGCGCATACCCGACAAGCCGCTGGCGGCCGGGCGAGGTCGTGGTCGATACGTTCGACATCGCCCTGCCCCCCGATCTGCCGCCGGGCGAGTATGCGATTGAGGTGGGGTTATATATCCCTGAAACAGGGCAGCGGTTGGGGGTGGTTAATGGAGAGCTAGGGAGGGATGCGTTACGGTTGGAGTCATTTACCTCTCAATAGTTCTGCTCGGGCTGGCCATTAGCCTAGCAACTTCAAATCATTGATAAAGAGCCGCAAACATGACTGATCGGTGACAAAGCGATCGTAGAGTCTCAATCGATATTCCGCGAAACGCATGTTCACGGTAAAGTGCCCCCATCCATCGCCAGCAAGCCAATGTGTGAGTAAATGTTTTTCAATCCAGTAATCACCCAAACCCCACACGCGAAACTCGCTTTGCCCTCCCAATTCATCAATTAGGGCAGTCAATGATACAGGCGATTTGAGTGAATCAGTAAGCCATGTCTTCTGAGTTGCCTAATAGGAACCACCAGCAACTTCTACCGTAATCATGCGATGGTCGTAAGCAAGGGACTCCTCGGGGCGAAGAGAGATATTAGATGGGGAACGGCGTTCACGTCGAAAAGTTCAGCGCATGTGCTCATTCTATAAATGGCCTAAATAGTAGTCTAGTTGTTCAAAGCACTTTCACTCACTGGTGCCGGCTGTAGGTCGTAATATAGCACGTCCGGGTCAATGTCGGCTCCGTTGGGCCAAACCAGCGTGCCATGATGAACCATAATCTGTTTGAATAGTTCTGGCTCAGATAGCAATTCCTCGAATATTGGTCCACGCATGAGAGGAAACAAATCTATCTCCTTCACGCGGCCGTCTTCAAATTCAAGGCGTACGATCTGATTTTTGATGATGCTCGCAGAGCGGACTCGGATGAGTTTTGGTAGTTGGTTCACTGTTTTCACCCTGTTTAATCCAAAGGAGTGATGGTTGCAAGTCTTTCGCCGTTCCTGGCTCGTGTCCAGTTTGCTCGCAGTTCGTCGCGGTGGAGTGATGCCCATTCGACGACAAGACCGTGCGCGCGTCTTGGTAAACTGCCGCGAAGGATTTCCAAAGTCTCTATGGTATATACTGCTTCATCTTCGCCATACTCTGCATGAAAGTGCGGCGGTGCGTGATCGCTGTAGTACATATAGATAATAATTCCAAAGAATTGGCTAATCTGTGGCATCAGTCATCATCCTGCTACGGCTCTGATTATACCATAGCTAGTGATCGGCCTTTTATTTGGGATTCCCCCGCCGCAACTGCACCACCAGCGTCCCCACGCCTACCAGCGCCAACCCGACGATCTGCCGCAACGTCAGCGCCTCGCCCAGGAACACCCAGGCCAGCACGGCGATCTGCGGCAGCATCAGGTTGGCGACGATGCTCGACTCCACGGCCGTCAGTGTCCGCAGCGTATGATTCCACAGCGTGAAGGCGAAGGCCGTGTTGACCACCGCCAGCCAGCCNATGATCGCCCACTGCCGCGGTCCCAGCGCCCCGAACCCCTGTGTCGCCGCCCCAACGGCCAGCAGCAATAGCCCGCCGACGCCCATGCTGACCGTGGTGATCAGTAGCGGCGACAGGCGGCCGCCGCGGTTCACCCCTCGCCCCAACAGCGCCGCGGCCGAGTTGGCCAACATGCCCAGCAGTCCCACGGCCAGTCCCAGCGCCTGCCCCTGCGGCAGGTCCAGCGGCAGGAAGTAGATCACCGCGCCCAGCACCGACAGCAGGATGCCGCCCCACTGGCCGGCCGTCGTCCGCTCGCTGCCCAGGGCGACGGCCAGCAGGGCCACGGCCACCGGCGTCAGGTTGAGCAGCAGGTTTAGCGTGGCTGCTGGCAGCAGCGCCAACCCGACAAACTGCGCCCCCTGCGTCAGCGTGTAGAGCAGCAGGCCCNGCAGCGCCAGCCGCCGCCATGTCGCCCCCGGCAGCGCGGCCAGCGCCCGCCGGCGCTCCGGATTGGCCAGGGCGAACGGCAGCAGCACCAANAAGGCCAGCGTGTAGCGCAAACCGGCGAAGGTCAGCGGCGACAGGTCAGCTTGCAGGCCAAACTTGATCAACACCCACGACGATGCCCACAGGACCGTGACCAGCAGCGCCTGGAGTATGGCCTGGCCGTGGCCGCCGGTCGTCTGTGGCTTACTCGCCATGGTTCGCCTCCCCCGCAAGCGCCGCGTAGGCCCGCTCGATTGGTCCGCCCGGCTCGAAGTTCGACCGCGCATAGCGCACGGCCTGCGGTCGGTCTTCGCCCCCTTCCTCGCTCAGCAGCAATTGTTCAGCGAAGACGGCCAGGTCTTCCACGACGCGCTCACAGCGGTAGTAGGCCACGGCCGGCCAATCGACCGCGACCGGGCCGTACCCATCGTAGAACAGGCGCTCTTCGTCGGCAGGCGCGTGGCCGCGAAATCCCTGCGCCCCGCCGGGATACATCAAGTCGCGCTCGCGCGGGGCGAGGATAGGCTGGTCCCAATCGACGATGAACAGCCGGCCGTCTGCGTCGAGGACGAGGTTACCGGCATGGAGATCGGAATGGCACAAGACGAAATGGCCCGATTTCGACCGCAGCCCCTCGCCCAACCGGCCGGCGTGGTCGATCAGTTCCTGGATCTCCCGCCGTCGCCGGTTGAGCAGCGCGGCCATCGCCGCCGCCGCGGGGTCGTCGAATTCGGCCGCGGCCGCCAGGTCCAATAACTCCGCCAGCCGCCCGCGCCAGCGCGGCGCGAACGTCTCGCGCCGGACGAAACCGGCCAACGCCGGCGGCAGCGCCGCGTCGTGGATGCGCCGCAGCGCCGCGCCGAACCCGCGCCACAACGCCACCGTCCACTCGACCTGGTAGGCGTCGCGGCTCTCAACGAATGGGTAAAGGATCAGGCGGTAGCCTTCCAATTCGGCCCAAAGGTGGCCCGCTGCCGTCCGCCGGGGCGGGATGATCTCGCGGATGCCCAGGTCACTCAGGAAGCGGGGCACGGCCACGGCGCTCTCGTCGAAGTTGCCGGACCGCAGCTTGACGAAATACGCCGCGCTGCCGCTGACGGCCCGGTAGACGGCCGTGTTCGGGTCCGCGCCCAGCGGCAGGAAGGTCAGTTGAGAGAGGGGTAAGTCATAATTGTCGCGCAGGCAGGTATGAATGAGGCGCTCATCGAAGGCGGGTTTTTCCAGCATGGTGGGCGTATCTTACCATGCCGGAAACAAGGGGCAACGGCGACCGGAAGAAGCAATAGAACACGGATGACGCGGATTTAGCGGATTCACACGGATCAATCTCTAAATCAAAACGCGAAAATCCGTCTGATCCGCGTCATCCGCGTTCTATTATCTTCACCCACGGCTCGTACAGCTCGTGGTCGTCGCCCATCACCGAGCGATAGAGGGCGTTGGCCGCGTCGCTATAGCCGCCGACGCCGGCCACCACCGCGCCCATGCGCTGCAAGCGCCTTAATCCCTCGGTCAGCAGCGCCCGGCCCAGGCCGCGCCGCTGGTGGGCCGGCACGGTCGCCACCGGCTCGAAGTAGGCGCTGCGGGTCACGTCGTCGAACCAGATGGTGCAGAAGGCGGCGATGGCCCCATCCGGNGCGACGGCCACCAGNTCCAGGTCGCGCCGGTAGAGNGGCGCGGTCTGGATATTGCGATACCAGGTCGGGTCGTCGCGGTTGTCCACGGCGATGCGGATGTCGCCNTCGTGGAAGCCCAGGCCCGAAGCGTAGCAGCGCTCCAGCAGNTCCAGGCCGTCGCCCAGCGCGCGAATGNNATAGCCCGCGGCCAGNGGCGCGTCGGGGATGGGCGCGCTCAGATCGCGCTGCCACTGGTGCTCNGGCCAGTCGTCCTTGGCGTAGCCGCGCCGNACGAGCATCTCCTGCCGNAGCGCGTCGGCCGCGGGCGACCATACAAACAGCCGCCGCGCGCCGTCGTTCAACTCCGACGTCAGCGTCGCCTCGGCCACGTCGAGCATCTCTTCTTCCAGGGCCGCGCTCTGCCGCGTGGGGTTCACGCACAGGTGGGCCTCGCCGCGGCGGCCGTCGGGCATCACGAAGGCGACCAGCTCGTCGTCATCCTCCCACAGCGTGGCCACGTCGGCCAGGGTCAGGTTGGCGATATTGATCAGCGTGTGCCAGCGGGCGTACTCCAGCCGGCAGACGTGCCAGCTGCGCTCGCGCCGGCCGTTGAGTAGATAGNCGCGCCGCAGAAAGTCGCGCATGCGCCAGAAGTCGTCTTCTTTCTGATAGGAACGGTATGTAATGCTCATTGTAAACCCTTATGGTAGGGGGGACCGATGTGTCCGCCCTGAAGAAGACCCGCCCTGAAGAAATGTCCGCCCTGAAAGCCAAGAGGGCGCACACACAGGCGTGCCCCTACACCGTCTCAAACTCTTCCAAAAATTCCGCTTCGGCGGCCAGCGTGCCGATGACGATCAGCTCCGCNTCGCGCGGCATTGGCGCGTGGGGGTCGGGATTGAGGGTGATCTCCTCGCCCACCTGCCAGGCGACGACGGTGCTNCCCGTCTTGCGCCGGATGTCGGCCTCGGCCATCGTGCGGCCGGCGAGTTCCGGCGGCATGGGCACGCGGAAGATGTTCAGTCCTTCGGCCACCATCAGCACGTCGCTGCGGTCGAGCAGCGTCAGGATAGCGTTGGCCCCCATCGAGGCGTAGGACATGACAAAATCGGCCCCGGCACGGTGGAGCGTGGCCACGTTGCGCTCCAGGGTGGCCCGGCTGACAATGCGCACGTTCGGGCGCAGCTTGCGGCAGTAGATGGTCAGGTAGATGTTGGTGTCGTCGTCGTGGGTGCTGATGACGACCGTGCCGGTGTCCATGATGCCGGCCCGCTGCAGCACCTCGAGCTCGGCCGCGTCGCCCACCACGTACCGCTCGGCGTTGTCGGTACGCACGCGAAGGGGGTCACGCTCGACAATGCGATAATCGAGGCTCCGCGCATCCAGCGCCCGGCCGACGGCCCGCCCCACGCGGCCGCCGCCGATGACGATGATCGGGTTCTTGTTGGTCGAGTTGTGGTCGTAGAGCCGGTTGTAGCGGGCGATGTCCGCCTCGCGCCCGGTCAGCACCAGCACCGAACCGGGCTCGATTCGCGTCTCCGGCCCGGCGATCTCGAACCGGCCGCGCCGCCAGATGCCCAGCACCGACACCCCCACCTGCTCGCGGAGGCCGCTCTCGCCCACGGTCTCGCCCGCGGGGTCCATGTGGCCGACGGGCGCTTCGGCGAAGAGAAGCTCGTCGAACTCGCCGAAGACGTGGGCCGCCGCGTCGCTGCCGCTCACGCGCCGCGCCAGCGCCTGCCCCAGCATCTCCCCTAACTGTAAAACGTCATTGCTGCCGGCCAGCTCCAGGATGTCGACCGATGCGCGANGGCTNGCCACGGCCATGATGGGCACATCCTCCGACACCTCGCGCACGGTGGCCACGATGTTGGTATTGACCATGTCATTGGCCGTGGTCGCCACCAGCCGCGCCTGATGGACTTGCACCCGCCGGTACGTCTCGGGGCTGTCGAGATCGCCGCGGACCACCCGATAACCCAGATCATGCAAACGCAATGCCTCGGTGATGTCGCTGATAATGAGCACGTAATCGTAGTGGTAGCGCTCCAGCTTATGGATCAGGTTGTTGGTCACCGGGTCGAAGGAGGTGAGAATCACGTGCCCCTTCGTCTTGGCCGGCAAACTGGAGGGGGCGCGATTCTCGGCCTGCAGGCGCATCCACGGCGCGTAGAAGAACTCGATGAAGGTAAACGGCAGCAGAATAAGCAGAAAGATAACGCCGCTGAGCAGCACCACGCTGGAGAAGATGCGCCCGAGGTCGGACTGGAAGGTGATGTCACCGAAACCCAGCGTCGTCATCACCGTCAGCGTCCAGTAGAAGCCGGTCACCCAGCTGTGATACTGGTTCTCGTAGGCCATGATGTAGTGGAANAGAACGCTGAAGAGGGTGATNAGCCCGGCCAGCAGCAGAACGAAGCGCAGCAAGTTGACGATGCTGACNCGGCTGGGNCCCTGGCGCATAAAATGATAGAGCTGGCTGGGTAAATATTTCATCGTGGCTTACCCAATGATAGCCGTCTCAATCCTTTCGCTCAAAGTCTTGGNCCACCAGGNCAGATCTTGGNNAACTCGCTCCCCGGACAGGTCGGTCAATGCAACGCCCTCAGCCATCCGTCTCAAGGCCGTTCAGTATGGCGAAGATCTTCCCTATCTCGCCGCGGTGCTCTGCCTCGTGCNGCGCCAGATGGTGCAGCACCCAGGCCGGCGAGACGGAATAATGGGGCAGATCGCGCGGCCGGTGAAAGTCCGCGGTTGTCATCCCGCGAAACCGCGCCAGCAATGTGTCGCGCACCGCGCCCAAACGAGTCAGGTGCCGGGCCAGATTTTCTTCTCGCACGAGGCTGAGCANGCCGTCGGCGTCGCGATGGTCAACCGGCAGCAACGCCTGGATCTCCNCGGCNTACGGCTCCTGCAACACCTCGGCAAAAAGCCAGTCGGCCTCGATCAGGGCCAAATGATAAAGGATCGTGCCGATGCTGTTACCGCCCGCGTCGCGGTCGACGTATTCATCGGGCACGTCTTCCAGCAGGCGCAATGTCCGGTTGCGGGCATCCTCCAGCCGCCATAGAGCCGCGCCGACTTCGGGTTCGTAGCCGGGCAGTGGGGGGTTTGCCAGTAGCTCGCGCATACACTCTCCTTGTGACTGGCGCTCAGGGTCTGTCGGTGACAGCCGCCGATTCCCCGACGCTCTAGCCCTGTCTAAAATCATTCATGAACCGCGTNAGAAGGCCTATCACACCTATTGTTCACCCCTTTGGTCGGAAGGCAAGCCCACCTTAACCATCTGGAGCGCTTTTTCAATCCGGTCGTACTGCGCCTGCTCGCGGGGGGATACGACGCGGCTGACCGTGCCTCGCAGACGACGTGAGCGTTCAAGCAGCAGGTTTGCTTCTTCCGGCTGGCCGCCGACCAGGGCAAGCTCGGCCTGTAGCAGTAATACCGTCGCCATAAAAGCCGCGTCGTCCCGCGCTTCGTATTGCCGCCAGACCACATCCGCCAGCGCGGCGGCCGTCTCGCGATCGCCCTGCTGCAGGGCAAGCTGCGCCAGCGTCATTTGGGCGTCGGGCAAGTAGTAACTATCTTCCAACTCCGTAAACAGTTGCAAGCTCCCCTGAGCCAGCCGGGTCGCCTCGTCCAAATCACCCATCTCGCGCCACACATCGGCCAGGTAATTCATGACGAAGGCCTGCATCCAGCCATTGGATGTTGCCATCGCGCCCTGATGGGCCATTTCCAGCCATTGACGCGCCTGCGTTANATCGCCCGTTTCCTGGGCGATGAGGCCCATGTGGGCCCAGGCCGATGTCTGGTCGCCATCCTCATATGCGTCCACGCTTTCCTGAAGCCAGCCCATCGCTCGCTCATACTCGCCCATGATAATGGCCGTCAGGCCCATGTTGTGCAGGACGGTGGCGATACCTTCGCTGTCGTTGAGTTGCCGGCGCAGAGCCAATCCCTCCTCGTGGCAGGCCAGGTTTGCGGCGTAATCCTCATCGACAAGATAGAAGCTTGCCAACCCGTTAAGGGCGCGGGCGCGAGCGGCCGGCTCGCTCGACGGCAGTTGCAGCGCCGCAGCCAGCAACTCTCGGCCCAGGTCAAAAAGCCCGCGCCGATACCAGAACCACCACAGCCCGCCGCCGATGGCGATGGCCGTGTCGCCATCACCCGCGTCCATCGCCCACCGTAGCGCGGCCACGCAATTGTCGTTATCGGCCCGGGCCCGCGCCATCCACACCACCTGCTCATCACCCAGCACCCCGGCGAACACCTCTTGGGCAAAGGCGGCGTAATGGCGGGCGTGGGCCGTTCGGGCGGCCTCCAGCCGTCCCTCGGCCGCCAGTTGCTCGCAGGCAAAGGCGCGCAGCGTCTCCAGCAGATGAACCCGGNCGTCTTCCATCCGGATGNGGTTGGCGCGGGCCAGACGCGCCAGGGCCGCCGCGTCGATCCCGGCGACAGCCTGCGCCGCCGCGACCGCGCCGCCGCCGGCCAGAACCCCCAAAACGTGAAAAGCCTGCCGATCGGCCGGGTCAAGCAGTTGCGCGCTCCAGCCGATAGCTGCTTGCAAAGTGCGATGCCGTTCGGCGACGTTGCGTCGAGTCTGATGCAACCAGGTGGACGAAAGCCGGGCGTGGCCGCGCAATAGCAGCAATTGCTCCACAAGCTCGGCCGGTTCAAGCTCGCGCAGGCGCACGGCCGCCAGTTCGAGAGCCAGCGGCAGCCCGTCGAGGGCCACGCACAGCGAAGCCAGCGGCAGCAGGTTCGCGTCGTTGAAGTCGAAGCCGGGGTCGGCCGCCCGTGCCCGCGCTCGCAACAGTTCCAGCGCCGGATATTGCCGCCACGTCTCCAGATTGGGCGGCTCGGCCAGATCGGGCACAGCCAACGGCGACAGTGGCCACTCCAATTCCCCGTAGAGATCAAGAGGGACCCGGCTAGTGCACACGATCTTGACGCGGGGCGCGCGGGCCAGCCAGGCAGTAAAAACGGCTACCCCAACCAGCAGGTGCTCGCAATTATCCATCACCAATAACACCTGCCGCGGGCGCAGAGCCTCGGCCACGGCATCATCGGGCGTTTGTTGGGGCAAAAGTTCAATATCCAGTTGATCCAGGACAGCATAGGCGATCTCGCCAGGGCGCTGAACCTCGGCCAGAGAGATGAAGGCCGCACCGTCGGCGAACTGGGCGGCCGCGGCATTGGCTACCTCTAGCGCCAGTCGCGTCTTCCCGATACCCGGCGCGCCGACAATGGTAATCAGCCGCGCTGATGGCAGCAGGTCGAGCAGCGCGGCCATTTCCCACTGCCGGCCCAGTAATGGCCACAGCGGTGCCGGGGGCGAAAAGAACGGCCGGGCGACGACCTCTATCTCCTCCACGACCTGGACGCGGGTCTCCTGGGTGTGGGTGATGGAGACCTGGACCTCGCGGCGGGTTTGGCCGGCCAGGGCCAGAAACTGNTCTACCAACGCCCGCTCTCGCTCCAACAACAGGGCGGGCACGAACAGGGCGGCAATAACGGCCAGGTCGGGCAGGCGCGAGCCGTTTTCGAGGCGGGCGATCTGCTCGCGACTATAGCCGACCGAACGGCCGAGTTCTTCCTGAGTCAACCGGGCGCGCTTGCGCAGGAAGCGCAGAGCTGTGGCGAAGGTGTTGGGAAGGTCGAGAGTTGAGGGCGGTGATGAGTGGCTCATAGTGTGCNCGAATTCTAGCGAGATGCCGGCTTGTCACAAAATGTCACCAATGGGCACACCAAAACAAGTATCTTGTGCCGATGAAAACCCGACGGCTGATTGTGACGATTCATCAGGTCGAAACGACAACAATCACCTTAACCCAATCTGGAGACAAGAAACATGAAACGGATTTTCGCCTTGTTTTTATTGGCATTCGTCGCCCTTGGGGGCGTTGCGTGTGGCGGAACGGATTCCGGCGCGACGANCACCNCCGCGACGCCGATTATGGCCACGGTGACNAGCCCGANGGCCGAGCCGGTGCCGGCGATTGATGACGCCGTCGGCGCGCCGGTCGAATCGGTGGCCGCCGGCTGTGAGGACTTTCTACGCTTCTGCGTCACCTCCACCGTTAGCGGCACGGTCGCCGCCACAGCCACGGCCGGCATGGGCGGCAACGTCGAGAGTTGCGCTTCCTGGGCCGCTGCCGGCGAGCCGCGCATCCTCGAGATGCCCATGATGCAGAGGGCCGGCGAGGATCGGATTACCCACGCCCTGACGCGCATCGCTGCCTACACGGGGCCGGGGAGCTACGAACTGAGAGCCNTCGCCAAAGAGGGCATACCGGACATGTTCCCGACGATCGAGGCCGCCGGACGCGCCTTTTCCTATGGCGAAGGCTCGACAGCCGTGGTCACGGTCGCCGCCGACGGTTCGGGCACCATCGAGGCGACCGGGCTGGTCGAGATACCTTCCCTGCAGGTCTCTGTTCCCGATCCCACGGCGCGCGTCGATTTCAGCATGCAATGGACGTGCCGTGATAATTAACCCGCTGCGAATGAACNCCTACACNTTATGTAAACAACGGAGAAACGCACGATGAAATATCATGGGNAAACGGCTTTTATTTACATAACTNTCCTATCGATACTTATCCTTGTCGCGGCGCGGCCGGGGTGGGCAGCCGACGCGGTCGTGGGCACAGGCACGCCGGCCAGTTGCACCGAGGCGGCCTTCGACAGCGCCCTAGCGACAGCCAGCGCCGGCGGTGGCACCATCAGCTTCAACTGCGGTCCGGCCGTCGCCACCGTCCCGCTCACGCTAGCCAAAATAGTCAACCTCGGCAACGTCACCATCGACGGCGCGGACCGCATCATCCTCAACGCCGGCAACAACGACCGCCATTTCTTCGTCGGCAGCGGCATTACCTTCCGGCTGGAAAATATCACCCTCCGCGACGGGAACTCGCTAGTCGGCGGCGGGGCAATCGAGGCCTCCGGCGCGACGGTCATTCTGGACTCCGTGCAGCTGATCAACAACTATTCCTCCGTCAGCGGCGGGGCGATCTACTGCTACGACGGCGATCTGACCATTCGCGACAGCCTGCTGGAAAACAATGCCTCGGGTACNGGTGGCGCGATCTACAACGACGGGTGCGCGGCGACGATCAACAATTCCTCTTTCATCGGCAACGAGGCGCTCGACAACACCGGCCGCGGCGGAGCTATCGCCAACATGCCCCTGGGAACGTTGACCCTCAACGACTCGCTCTTGAGGGGCAATACCGGCCCGGACGGCGGCGGCCTGTTCAATGATGCCGGAGCCACGGCCACGCTCGANAACGTTCGCATCCTCGCCAACGATGGCGGCCACGGCGGCGGCATCGAAAATATCGGCACGCTTGCCNTCACCGACAGCCTGATCGATGGCAATGAGGTCACCGGCAGTGGAGGCGGCCTGTGGAACCTGGGCGGCGCGGTCACGCTGGAGCGCGTGACCGTCAGCAACAACACGGCCTACGAAGGCGGCGGCGTCAATAGCTACGGCGCGCAACTCACGATCATCCAGGCTAACATCATCGACAACGTAGCCGCGGGGTCGCATGGCGGCGGCCTCTATCACGGCGGCGGCACGGCATTTGTGACTGACGCCACCATCAGCGGCAACCGCGCCGGCGACCCAACGGCTAACGGCGGCGGCATTTATCAGAACTCCGACGACAACCTGACCCTGACCAGTGTGACCCTGGCCGAAAACGAGGCTGGGGCGCTCGGCGGCGGGTTCTACCACTACGGCCGCTATGCCATCCTGACCAACGTAACCATCGCCGCNAACACGGCCGGCATGGCGGGCGACGGGATCTACGAGGACTCGCCCATGACCCCCGCCAGCCCCGGCGTCGTGCAGATCGCCAACAGCGTCATAATCGGCAGCGCCAACAACTGCGACGGGGGGTTGTTCGATTCGCTGGGCCACAACATCAGCGGCGGCGCGTGCGGCTCCCTCCTACACCCGACCGATCAGGGAAACTACGCCGGCAACCTGCTGCTTGGCCCGCTGTCTTTCAACGGCGGCGATTATTTGATGCGAACCATCCTACCCCAGGAAGGTAGCCCGCTGATCGACGCGGCCGACATGGTGCTCTGCCCGGCGCTCGACCAACGCGGGGTCACCCGTGAAGGCGCGTGCGACATTGGCGCGGCGGAGCATGTCGCCCAGACAGAGAGTCTTCTCTTCCTGCCGGTCATTGTACGCTGAGCCAATCTCTTGAGTTAAGGCCAAGCGCACCGTCTGACCCGGCGGGCCGGCGACGAGTCCTCTTATCAGAAGATGCTCGCTGCCGGGCCCCGGGTCTTATTGCGTCCGCGCCGCCGGATACGACCCCAGCACCTTCAGGAACGACGCGTGGCGCAGGATGCCCAGCAACGCCTCGCGCACCGGCTCGTCTTCCTCATGTCCCTCGAAATCGACGTAGAACAGGTAGTGCCACGGCCGGTTGCGCCGTGGTCGCGACTCGATCTTCGTCATGTTGATACCCCGCCCGGCCAGCTCCCCCAGGGCGGCATAGAGCGCCCCCGGCACGTGGCGTGTCGTCAGNATGATCGANGTCTTGCTGGGCTCCTGCCGCGCCGGATATTCCAGCCCCAGGACGAAGAAGCGGGTGAAGTTGAAGTCCTGGTCTTCCAGATTGCGAACCAGGATGTCGAGGCCGTACGTCTCNGCCGCCAGGGCCGAGGCGATGGCCGCCGTGGCCGGGCGCGGGTCAGCCGCCAGGTCGCGCGCCGCGCCGGCCGTGTCGTAATACTCCAGCGGCTCCAGCCCCATGCGCCGCAGCGTCGTCTCGCATTGCATTAGCGCCTGGGGATGCGACCGCACCTGCCGCACGGCCGACAGTGGCGTCCCCGGTGGGGCCACGAGGCAGTGCTCCACGCGCAGGATCACCTCGGCCTGGATGTGCAGGTCATAGTCGATCAGCAGGTCATAGGCGGGAACGACCGTGCCGGCCAGCGAGTTCTCNACCGGCAACATGCCAAATNGCGCGTGGCCGGACTGGAGGGCGTCGGTGATACCCAGGAAAGTGCGGCAAGGCAGCGTTGCCGCCCCAGGGCCGAAGTGCTGCCGGACGGCCTGCTCCGAATACGCGCCGTGCTCGCCCTGGAAGGCGATGGTCGGTTGTTGGCTCATCGTTTTTATTCTCTCCATTNCCCCGAGTGTAGCCCCACACCTGACAAAGATCACCCCCTATACCTACCAAATGCAACTAGATCAATTTGCGATATGCCGATATCATAGTAGGAAGCGGATCGTCTCCCCTATTCGATCTCGCCTGTCGCGCCGGAGGGTTGGGGCCAACAGGTCGCCCGGGCGCTACTTCGCACAGATCAACCTTATATTCAATGGGCCTGCCGCGGGCGATGACGTCGCTCGGGGCCAGCCTCATAAAAGTTAAGACAAGGAGTGAGACCTATGAGCCTGCACTACGCCGACAAGCCCTGGACAAAGAGCTACGATAAGGGCGTGCCGGAGACGATTGACGTTCCCTCGCATCCGGTTCAGCACTTCCTGGAAGAAGGCGCGCGCCGCGTCCCTACGCAAACCGCGATGGTCTTCCAGGGCAAGGAATTGACTTACGATGAGCTGAACAAGGCGGCCGACGCCATCGCCGCGGGTCTGGCGGCCAACGGTTTCAAAAAGGGCGATCGCGCCGTCATCTACATGCCCAACCTGCCGCAGTTCGTCATCATCTACTACGGCATCCTGAAGGCGGGCGGCATCGTCATNGCCACNAATCCCCTCTANACCGAGCGCGANCTCCAGCACCAGCTGAAGGACTGCGGCGCCGAGACGGTCTTCGTNCTCAGCCGCTACTACCCGCTGCTCAAGAAGGTGCAGAAGAGCGGCGAGACAAAGGTAAAGCGCATCATCGTCGCCTACATCAAGGACTACCTTCCGGGGATCAAGAGCNTCCTCTACGGCCTCGTCAAGGAGAAGAAAGAGGGCGACCGGGTGGACATCGAGCCGGGCGACATGACCATGAAGGACTTCATGGCCCTGGGCGCGCGCAGCCCGAAACCNAACGTCGCTGTCACTGGNGACGANATCGCCCTGNTGCAATACACCGGCGGCACCACCGGCCTTTCGAAGGGGGCCATCGGCTTGCATCGCAATCTCGTGGCCAACGCGCTCATGGTCTCCAGCTGGATCAGCGACTGGGAGTATGGCAAGGACACCCTGCTGGGCGCCATCCCGTTCTTCCACTCTTATGGCATGGTGACGGCGGCCATTTTCACCTTCGCCATCGGCGGCCGCCTGCTCATCATCCCCAACCCGCGCGATCTGCCCTACGTGCTGGAGACGATCAACAAATATAAGCCGGCCTACTTCCCCGGCGTGCCGGCCATGTACGTGGCCATCAACAACAACACGGACGTGGCCGCGGGCAAGTATGACCTTAGCTCCATCCGCGCTTGCATCTCCGGCTCGGCCCCGCTGCTGGTCGACACAAAGAAGAAGTTCGAGCAACTNACCGGTGGCACGCTGGTCGAGGGCTACGGCCTGACCGAATCCCATGTGGCCACCCACGCCAACCCGCTGAAGGGCAAGAACCCGCCCGGCTCCATCGGCCTGCCGCTGCCCGGCGTCGAGGCCCGCATTGTCGACCCGGTTGAGGGCGACAACGAGCTACCCATCGGCGCGATCGGCGAGCTGATCATGCGCGGCCCGACGATCATGCAAGGCTACTGGAACATGCCCAACGAGACGGCTAACTCCCTGCGCGACGGCTGGCTCTACACTGGCGACATCGCCCGCATGGACGAAGAGGGCTACTTCTACATCGAGGATCGCAAGAAGGACCTGATTATCTGCGGCGGCTACAACGTCTACCCGCGCGAAGTGGAAGAGGTGCTGGCCCGCCATCCGGCCGTCATGGAGGTCAGCGTCGCCGGCGTCCCCGACGCCAAGCGTGGCGAGAACGTCATGGCCTGGGTCGTCAAGCGGCCCGGCCACGAGAACGTCACCGAGGGNGAGATCATCGAATGGAGCAAGGGCGAGCTGGCAGCCTATAAGTACCCGCGCTTCATCCAGTTCCGCGATGAACTGCCCAAGACGACCGTCGGCAAGGTTCTGAAGCGCGAACTGGTGCGCGAGTATAAGGAAAAGAGCAACGGAAAGGCATAACTAATANTTATAGCANTTGCCTANACNCAGTNTANTAGCCATATAGTGNCGACNNAAAGCGGCACATGCGATATATTCGCGTGTGTCGCTTTTTATCGTCCCAAGGGAGCGTAAGGCGCTTATAGGTGTCCCCTTCTAACGTTCTCTCCCATCGCGTGGGTCAAGGTGCCAGGAGAAGGGCCAAAAAGCAATCCCCGGCATCCACGCGCCTCAGACTACCTCTCGCCTGACTGTCAACGCGCCTAGCGCGATCGTCACCACGATAAACAGGGTCAAAATGAGCAGATCCGCCCGGATATCGGCCAGTCCCCGCCCCTTCAGCATCACGTCGCGCAAAGCGCGATTGGCATACGTCAGCGGCATAATGTAGGCCAGCGGCTGGAGATAAGACGGCATATTCTCGATCGGCCACACCATGCCCGACAACAAGGCCTGCGGAATGATCACGATGGGTATAAACTGAATCACCTGAAACTCGTTCCGGGCGAAGGTAGAAGCCAGGATGCCCATGCTAACGCCGACCAGTGCCAGAAAGCCAACGATAACCTGCATGAGGGCCACGCTGCCCAGAAAATGGACGCGCAACACCCAGATGGTGAAGGTGACGATGATCAAGACCTGGATGACGGCAAAAAGGCCCAGGCCGCCCATGTATCCCAGGATGATCTCCAGGCGCGTGGCCGGGGTAGNCAGCAGGCGCTCCATGGTCCCTTGCGAGCGCTCGCGCAGGAAAGCGACGCAGGTCAGCAGGAACACAAAGAACAAGGCCAGAAACGCGATGTAAGCCGGCGCGATGTAGTCCAGCGTATCAAGCATCTCCCCGGCGTAGAGGTACGTGGTGTTAAGCGATACCGGCGGCTCGGCCGGCTGATCG
>JAACJX010000666.1 GCA_014237545.1 Ardenticatenia bacterium
CGCGTGGATTCCCTGCGCGGTTCGGGCCTGTTTGATCTGGCCTACGAGAAGGGGGAGCGGGCGGATCACGATCTGGGGATGCGCCTCTACCTGTCCGGCGCTAAACTCCTGCTCAACCCGGCGGCGGCCGTCGTCCACCTGCACGCGCCGCGCGGCGGGTTGCGGCAGCACAAGGCGCGGGTGGTGACCCGCTCTTCCAGCCGCGGCTCGGTGTGGCAGCGCCAGTTTTTGGCCCCCACCGAGGCTTACCTCTGGTCGCGTTACTTCAGCGCCGAGCAGGCGCATGAGGCGGCGCTGATCCGCACGGTTGGCGCGTTGCGCGGCCGGGGCAGCAAGGCGCGGCGGCTGGCGCGGGCGGCGGCCATGTTGCTGCTGCTGCCCGATACGTGGCGGCAGAATAAAGCCCGGCTGGCCGCCGGGCGAGCAATGCTGGATAATTTTCCGGCCATTCCGAACGACGCTCCGGCGGCGGTTGAGGAGTTGTTGACCCTATGAGATTATCATCGTATTCCCAAGAACCCGCGTCCGAAACGCCCACGGGGTTGACCGGTAACCCGGCCCGCGATCTGGCCAATTCGTTCAACATCCGGGTGATCCTGTTCCTGATGCTCCATTTGCCGCTGGCCATCGGGATGGAGATGTCGCCCTGGTTCAGCACGGCCCACGCCGGACTGGCCCTGCTGTTCGGCTTGCGGGCCGCGCTGCTGGGGCGCGTGTCGCAGGTGATCTATGCCGTCACCTACATCGCCGCGGCCGAGGTCTTGTGGCGCATGTCGCGGGCCTACGTCTTGTGGGAGTATTCGAAGTACGCCATTGTGGCCATCATCTTCGTGGCCATCGTCATCGAATTGAGCCGCCGGGGAGAGGCGCGCCGGTTGCGCAGCGGCTGGCCGCTNCTNCTCCTGATCACGCTTGTGCCCGCGTCNGTCATGGCGATTTTGTACTACGACGTGGCCGAGGCGCGGGACATGCTCAGCTTCAACCTGTCCGGCTATGTGGCCCTGATTGCCCTGGCCCTNTACCTGTGGGGGCGGCCTATCGGCCGCGATACGACAGTCAAAACCCTGNTGGCGCTNATCGCGCCCATCATCGGCATCACTTTTCTNGCTGTCTACTACACCATCACCGANCTCGANAGCCTGATCTTCCTGGGCGCNGCCAACTGGGTGACCAGCGGTAACTATGGCCCCAACCAGGTCTCCAACATGATGGGCCTGGGGGCGCTGGCGGGCGTCATCCTGTTTGTGTTGATCCCGCGCGCNACGGGGGCGCGCATTTTCATCCTGATCCTTTCCTTCGCCATGCTGGCCCAGGGACTTCTCACCTTCTCGCGNGGCGGTATCTATAGCTTNGTGCTGGCGCTGGCCGTGTTCGCGTTGCANGTGGCCAANACGCCGCGGGCGCGCCGCCGGATGCTGGCCTTGTTCGTGATCTTTGGCGGCATCCTGATCGCCTTTGTTTATCCCTTCCTTGATAACTTTACCGGCGGCTCCCTGACAGAGCGGTTCAGCAATCTGGACACAACGGGNCGGCTGGAAGCCGCGACGACGGACCTGGAAGTCTTCAGCGATAATCCGCTCTTGGGTGTGGGCGTGGGCCGATCGATAGAATTTCACGCCACGATAGACGGCATCTCGCTGGCCGCGCATACCGAGTTTACCCGGCTGCTGGCAGAGCATGGGCTGTTTGGCATCCTGGTAATCGTCATCATGGTCTGGATGCTGGTCCGGCGCTATCAGGCTAACCAGCCCGGCCTGGGGCGCGGCCTCACGGCCGCGCTGGCAGTCTGGGCGATGTCGATCATGGTTCACAGCGCCATGCGTCTGGCGGTTATTCCGCTGGCCATTGCCCTGGGGCTGGTGTATTGGCGCTTGCAGGCCACCGCCAAATCGAAACCGGCCGAACCCGAACCTGCTCCCGTGCTCGTCAATCAACCCACACTCGGCCGGTGACCATTCGCTCATGGTATTCGACGCCGCCGCCCCCA
>JAACJX010000140.1 GCA_014237545.1 Ardenticatenia bacterium
TCCAATCCATCCAGTAGCCCAGGCGCTGGGATTGCTCGGTTTGCACCGCCGCGTAGCGAAGGACGCGCGATTTGCAAAACTTCACAAACTCCGCCAGGCCATACTTTTCGATGTCGCGCTTGCTGGTGAAACCCAACTCCTATTCGGCGTTCACCTCCACCCACAACCCCTGGCAGTCGAACCCGTTCTGCCAGCGCTGGTTCTTGCCCTGCATGGCGTAGTACCGCTGGTACAGGTCCTTGTAGGTGCGCCCCCAGGCATGATGGACGCCCATCGGGTTATTGGCCGTGATCGGCCCGTCTATGAAGCTGAAGATGCCGTGCTCAGATTCCGTCTCCGCCCGCAAGCGTCGCAGCTCATTGAAGGCGTCCGTCTGACGCCAGAACTCCAGAATGTCTCTCTCCAAGGCCACAAAATCAACCTTGTTATTTACGTCTTTGAATCCCATGATACGATTCTCCCAATCTCAATATCCAAATCAGCTATAGCGCACCAGACGCTCAGCCACGGCCGACAGCCCATCATCGCGCCTGAGACGCAGCGGCCGCCCTTCGGAATCGATCCAGACAGTCCGCCATTGGCCGTCCCACTTTAGTTGCAGTGGCCTGACCGCCAACAGCTCGCCGGCCACGTCTTCAATCGCCGCCTCGCCCAGCTCGATAGTTAGCGGTGTTTCAACCAGTTTCATCAAATCCGCCGGCGCGGCTGGATTAGAGGCCATAGTGACCCCCCTGGACTCACCGACGCCTGCCATCAACAAGGTAAGGCCCATGCCGGCCGGGAACCAGAAGGCGGGGCCGCGCGCGACATCCTGATAGGCCACGCCATCCACCTGTCGGGCGGCAATGATCTCGCCACCTTCCCAGACGGCCGTGCCAGTCACGTCCGGCCCATTGCCCCACAGGTGGAACTTGAGTTGTTCCGGCCGGCCGGCGGGGTTCAGCGTCACATGGTACAGGTAGGAGCGGCCGGACTCAGCCTCGCGCGCGTCCAGATCGACGCGCAGAAAGCGAAATCCCTCGACCGCGTTGGTGATGCGCCATGATTCAACCGCGCCGGTGGGCGCGCCGTCGCGCTCGTAGCGNAGNCGCCCCGCCAACAGGGGCCGCTCGTAGGGAAGTTCGTGAATAATGAAACGCATGGATACCTCCCAGACCGATCAATCCAGTTCCAGATATATCCGCTTGTTGATCTTGCCCTTGCTTTTGTAATCGACGACGCGGACCCGACCCACCTCGCGAGTGTTGGCGACGTGGGTGCCGCCGTCGGCCTGCAAGTCCAGCCCGACCAGTTCGACCGTTCGCACCTCCGCGATCCCCTCCGGCAACAGGTTGATCTTCGTCCGGATGAGGTCCGGGATGGCGAACGCCTCCTCGCGGGGCAAGATGCGCACGCGGACGGGCCGCGCCGCCGCGACCTCCGCGTTGACCGCCTCCTCGATGGCCGCCACCAACTCCTGGCGCATCGTCTCGAACTCGAAATCCATCCGCCCTTGCAGCGGGTCCATGTTGCCGCCGGTCACTTGCGCGCCGTAATCGCGGAAGACGACGCCGCACAGGATGTGCATGGCGGTATGGGTGCGCATGAGCTTGTAGCGGCGATCCCAATCCAGGGAACCCGTGACCGCCGCACCGACTGGCGGCAATTCGCCCTCGATGAAGTGGACGATCTCGCCGTCCAGCTTTTTCACGGCCGATACCGGCCACCGCTCGGCCCCGGCNCTCAAGACGCCTGTATCGCCCGGCTGGCCGCCGCCGCCGGGATAGAAGGCCGTCCGGTCGAGGATCACGCCCCCTTCCACATGGCCGGTTACAGTGGCCGAAAACTCTCGCACGTAGGAATCGGTTGTATAGATCAACTCGGTCATCGCTCTCATATCCTTTGGGCAAGCGCGCCAATGTCGCGCCGCTGCCCAAACAAAAACGCCCTCGTCCGCATTGGGACGAAGGCGCAATATCTCCGTGGTACCACCCAGATTCCGGGCGANNTCGCCCGGCACTTTGTCCGGCGACGCGGGAACCGCGGTCCCCTATCTCCGCATCCCCTATAACGTGGGGCGAGTCCGGCCAGGTCTACTCGGCGCGAGGCCTTTCGGCTGGCGACTCCCGAGGGATNTTCGGCTGGAGATTCGCGCCCGACTCACACCGTCTCAGGCTCGCTGGGCGATTCTGGCCCGCCTACTCGTCTCGATCGACGTCTTTGAATATTCGATGGGATAAGTATATGCGAACGGCCGCTTCTGTCAACCGCCGCGAATCAGGTCCCGGTGCTGCTGTAGTGGCGCAAGCCAAAGCGCCACACGGCCNGCGCGATCAGCATCAGCACGGCCGCCACCAGCGGCGCCCCCCAGGCCAGCGCAGTGGGGACGTCACGGCCCATCAGGTACGTGGCGGGGAAAAACGAGGCAAACCCATACGGGATGAGCACCGTCAGCAGCACGCCGATAGCGCGAGGGTAGATCACCAGCGGGTACTTGGCGAATTCGTGCATCTCGAACACGACCCGTGTCACCGGCACCGAGTCCATCAGCCAGAACCCGCTCACCGAGGTCATCAGGTTCAGGGCGATGAAAATCACACCACCGCTGAGGGCCATCAATGCCAGATAGCTGATGTGTCCGACCGTCCAAGCGATGTCAAGCCGCGACGCGGCGATCACCACAAGGATCAGNCCCACCAGNAAATTACCGATGCCGTCATGGCAGAATCGATCGGCCAACAGATGGAACAGTGGGTCGACCGGCCGCACCAGGAAGCGGTCAAACGTCCCGGTGCGCACGTAGTCNCGGCCGAGAGTCCACAGGTTATCGGCGAACATATGGTTGATCGATTTGGACAGGGTGATCAACCCGTAGATGAGCAGGATCTCCGGCAGGCTCCAGCCGTTCAGACTGGGGATCTGGGCCATGATAACCCAGATAGCCAGCAGCCCCGCCACCTGCACGAAAACAGTCGACATCGCCCCGATGAGAAAATTGACCCGATATTCCATCAGGATCTTCAAGCGGTTCTTGAGGAATAACCAGTAGAGGGCGAGATAATTGGGTAACGAGGTCGCCATCATCCCCCCTGCACCGTGATGACCCGCACGGATCGGTTGAATATGAGGCGCGACAAGACAANCAGCCCGGCCAGGAGCACGATTTGCATGAGCCAGATGCGCGGCATATCGCTCACCGGCGTGATGCCGCTCAGCAGGGAGACGGGCAGATACACCGCCTGGGAAAACGGCAGAATGGTCGCAATCGTCCGCAACCAGTCCGGCATCAGGTCGAGCGGGATGAGCGCGCCGCTGAAGAACATGGCGATGCTGTGCCGAACGACGCTCATACCCCATATCTCGGTGCTGTAGAAGGCCGTGCAACCGATAATCCAGTCAAAGAAGAACATGACGGCGTGGCCCAGGAGTAAGGAAATGACAAATGCCACCCATACAACTGGGTCGGAGGGCAGGGTTAGACCGTAGACGAACCATATAAACAGGGCCAGCGGGATATTCAGGAGCAGACCAACCCCGAGCTGGACGACGTTCTGCACNTAGACGCTCGCCTGGTAATCNAGCGGCCGNAGCAGGGCGGCGGTGATCTGCCCCTCGCGCAAGCCCGCGCCAATCTCATAAATGGCGTTCGATACCTGCCCNGCCTCCTTGAACAACTGGGCCAGCAAGATGTAGTTGAGCGTCTGGTCGATGGTNAGCCCGCTGATAGTGGCTGTAGTGGAGTANACCGCGCGCCAGAACGCCACGAAGATGACCACTGCGATGATGTTGACGAGCAACTCCATCCAGAACCAGATGCTGTAGGCCATGAACAGCTTTGGCACCACGGCGGCCATGCCGCTATAGATTCGCANTTTACGCTTGAGNGCGAGNGCCATGATCTTATTCTCTTTCCAATGTGCCGCGCCGCATCAGACATTNGGCTGACGCGCCGGCTGGCTCNTTTCAACATCNGGCGCANCCGGTTGTTTCAANCCGCCGCGATAGATCTGCTTGACAACCAGCGACAGATCGGGTTCCTTCAAGGACAGATCAGACACGTCNATCTGGCTCATGACGGCCGCCGACANGCGGCTGGCTGTGGTCATCGTCCGATCAAAGCGCAAGGTGAGCCGCCGCTCATCTTTCTCNAGTAGCTCGGNCCCGTCGGGGATGNCNATACCNTTCANATCGGCCGTCGTTTCAAAGGTNATCTCCCGNTACTTACCGAAACGCTCCTTGATTGTNGCCAGAGGGCCATCATAGATGAGCGTGCCATTATCGATAATCAGCACCCGCTTGCACAATTCCTCGATATCGCCGAGGTCATGGGTTGTGAGGACAACCGTNGTCCCTTTTTCTTCATTGACGCGCTTGATGAACTCGCGGATGCGCTCCTTAACCAGCAAATCCAGACCGATCGTCGGCTCATCGAGATAGATGATCTGAGGCTCGTGAATGAGCGTGGCGGCCAGCTCGGCGCGCATCTTCTGCCCGAGTGACATGTTGCGAATGGGGATCTGGAGTAGTTNCTTGAGATCGAGCTTTTCGGCGAATTCGTCAATTAGCTGGTTGAATCGGGCGTCCGGCACCTCGTAAATGCGGCCGACCATCATCAGCGATTCGATCAGCGCCAGATCCCACCATAGCTGGGTGCGCTGGCCGAACACGACGCCAATATCCCGCGCGTTGGCCACGCGCTCGCGGTGAGGGTCGCGCCCCAGAACGCGTACCTGTCCCGCGGTGGGAACGAGCACGCCGGTCAGCATCTTGATCGTCGTCGATTTGCCCGCGCCGTTCACGCCGATGTAGCCGACGATCTCCCCCGGCTCAATGGTGAAGGAGACGTCAGTAACAGCCGGTTTCAACTTGTATCTGGGCTTGAAGAGGGCTTTCACCGCGCCCTTCACCCCCGGCTCCTTTTCCGGTATTTTGTATACCTTGGTCAGGTTTTCAGCTTGAATCATCTTTAACTCTCAGGCCCTCTACCGGTGGCCGCGTGCAGCGGATGGGCGTAGCAGGATAAGCGAACGACCGGGGTGTGCCTTCAATGGTTATTATAAGGGGTCGTTCAGGAGGTCGATGTAAAACGGAATACCCGGCAGGTATGCTTCGTATCTCAGACGGTTCTATGTAATGCCTACGTGGGGGTAGGGACGCAGGGAGCGCAGAGGAGACGCGGAGAATGCAGAGTCCAATTTCTCGGCGCTCTCCGCGTGTTCCCCTCCGCGCACTCCGCGTTCCGCTCTGCTTACAGGCTTAATAGGCTCAATAGGCCAGCAGCCATTCCATTCGTTCCCGGATCTGGTCAATGCGGGGAATCATGCCATCCATCAGGCCCGTGTTGAATGGCACGGGAACGGACGGCGCGGCCAGCCGTTGCACGGGAGCATCCAGGTCGAGAAATGCCTCCTGAACGATTACGGCGGCGATCTCCGCCCCAAAGCCGGCGAGCTCGAAGTCTTCGTGAACGATCAGGCAGCGCGACGTCTTTCGTACCGAATCAAGAACCAGCGTCTGATCCCAGGGCACAATTGTCCGCAGGTCGATGATTTCGATGCTCGCGTCGATCTGACTCGCCGCCGCCTCGCACCGTTCGACCATCGCCCCCCACGACACGACCGTGAGGGAATGACCATTGCGCACGACGCGCCCGCGCCCGAATGGCAGGACGTACCCATCACCCGGGTATGCCCGGCGGGCGGACGGGGCATCGAGCATGGCCCGGTGCTCGAAAAACATCACCGGGTCGTCGCCTCGCAGCGCCGCGCGAAGCAAGCCGACGGCATCCTCGGCGTTGGACGGGTAGGCGACGCGCCAGCCGACGCTGTGGGCGAAGGCAGCCTCGTCGGTGACACTGTGCCACGGATCGCCGATGCGCCGGAAGCCGCCGGGCATGCGCACGACGAGCGGCGCGGCGAAACGGCCGGCCGTCCGCCAGCGCAGCGAACCAATGTTATGCAGTTGCTCCGTGGCCGGGTCGGCGTATTTGCGAAATTGGATCTCGGGAACGGGCATCAGTCCGGCCAGCGCCATACCGACGGCGCGGCCGATAATCCCCTCTTCCGAAAGGCTGGTGTCGAATACCCGTTCGTCGCCATACTTGGCCTGCAAGCCAAGCGTGGCGGCATGGACGCCGCCCTTCAAGCCCACATCCTCGCCAAAGACCAGGCACCGCGGATTGACGCTCAACTCCACATCCAATGTGCGGCGGATGGCTTCGACCATCGTCAGGCGGCGCGGGTCCGGCGGCTGTGGGTCACTGGTGCCCTGCGGCAGCTCGATCCCTTCCCCTGCCAGACCGCCCACCAGCGGTCTGGGGGAACCCGCCGCCCACACGCGGTCGCGAATGCGCGACGGATCGGGTTGCGGTTGGGCCAGGGCGGCATCTCGCGCCTGTTCCACCTCGGCCGCGGCGGCCGCTTCCAGTCGCGTCCAGGCGGCCTCGTCTATCTGTGACGGCACGAGGTGGCGNTTGATGGCGGGAATGGGGTCACGNGCCCANTCAGCGCNGCGCTCCTCCTCCGACTTGTACGCCTGATTGTCGACGCTCGAATGCCCCGACAGGCGTGGGACAGTCAGGCGCAGCAGTGCCGGGCCNTGCCATTGGCGCACATAGCTGACCGNCTCGTTGACCAGNNCGGCCGTCACCGCGGGATCNCAACCGTCCCCGTCCCAAATTCTCAAGCCNTGNAACGNGGCCAGNTTGGCGGCGACGTTGGCGCCCGGCGTTTGCAANCGGCTCTTGACGGAGATNGCGTAGCCGTTGTCCTCGATGACGAACAGGAGTGGCAAGTTCAACGTCGTCGCCATCGTCAGGGCCGACCAGAAGCCGTTGCTCGCTACCGATCCCTCGCCGCCGAAAACCACCGAGATACTACCCTCGGCCGCCTCGTCCCCTAACCTCGATCGCCGGTAGCATAATGCCTGGGCCCACCCGGCCGCGGGCGTAAATTGGGAGCCGACATCGGCCGCCATCGGGAGAACCAGTGCTCGCTCGCGGCGCGGCATGTTGAAGACGACGCCCACGTCCCGCCCTTCGCTCATGCTGCCCACGCGCGCCATATCTGAGGCGAAGGCCTCTTCAGCTGTCAGTCCGCTGCCGAGCATGAAGGGGCGCGAGCGATAATAGGCCGAGGCCGCGTCCATTGGCCGGGTCAGCAGTTGCGCCAAAAGTATCTGGCCCAGCTCATGCCCTCTGGCGGAAAACTGATATGTAACCAGTCCCTTGNGCGTTAGCTCGCGCTCCTCCAACTCATCCATCAGGCGCGAAACGAGCGCCAATCGCGCCACCTCTNGCCAATCAAACGGGGACAATTTATCTTCCTTCAAACCTCAACCTCATTAAGGCCAAATCATGCGACTCGATAGAAAATCAGTTCAGGGGGCGTCAACCAGCCCTCCGCCAGGCGGCTATTGCCGCGCGTCCCGCCTCATATCCAATGCGTTCAAGNGCTTCATAAGCGGCAAAGTCGAGAAAATTGAACCCGCGGGTATCCGGCTCGATTAGGACATCGGCGAAACGTTCCGCCTCTTTACGATGATAGAGGCTGTTGACCTCAACCGTACGCAGCATAATGCCGGGTAAGGTCGGCACCCGCAGCGGCTTGCTAAATGGGTTAACACGGCTGCNGAGGACTTCCCAGCCCGAAAGACTTTCGCCCAGTTGGTACGGGCTGGGCTCTTCGCGCCGCGGGCTGACGTTGCTGCCGATGAGCAAGCCAAACTTGGCTCGTGAGGCCATGATGTCGAGCGGAAAGTTATTCATCACGCCGCCATCCACCAACACCTCGTTCTTGTCATTCAGGATAGGGGTAAAGATTCCTGGCAGAGCGATACTGGACCGCACCGCGCGCCACAGGGAACCGCGATCATGTATAACGGGGGTGGCGGTGGACAGGTTTGTCGAGACGCAAAAGAACGGCCGCCATAAATCCTCAATTTGCCGTTCGCCCATGACTGTCCGGATCACATGGGTCACTTTCTTGGAGGCCATCACCGCCGTATAGGGCAAGGTTCGATCGATCATGTTATCCGGATTGGCCAGCCGCGCGGCGAGGGCCATACCCTCCTCCGGGGTCAATCCCGTTGCCCATGCCCCACCGACGAACGCGCCCATGCTGGCGCCACCGATGTAANCCACCGGCTGACCCGCCTCAAACAACGCCCGAATCACGCCGATATGAGCCATTCCCCGGGCCGCGCCGCCGCTGAAGACCATGCCGACGGCGTTGCCGGTCAATCGCCGCGCCAGTCGCTCCCATTGGCCGGCATCACTCCAGCGCACATGGTGGTGGGTCGCGACATTCCGCCCCTCCAACCACGCCAGCGTCCCNCTCGGCTCGGCGGTCTGATCGCTTTGAAGCAGCACCAACTCCTTATGAGAGCGTGGGTGGCAATANGTCTCCAATGGGTTTGGCCCGGGATCGTCAGCCGCCTCACCGATCAANAGNAGCTGATCAGANTGAGCCAGACANCGTCTGGTCCAGTTGCTCCATTCCCGATCGGCCACAAACAAGATATGGCGATTTTGATTCTCCTTCTCCTGTAGCCAACTGTTGAGCGCGAGGCTCAATGGCTCATCCGGTTCGAGTTGAGCCATGCCGGGCTTGCCGTAGGCCGCGTCGAGGGCATCGCTGGAAAATACGGCCGTCGGGCCAAATGGCGACAGGGCCTCACCCAGCCGTCGCGAGAATTCTTCGAGGTTTGGCCCGGTCTTGCCCGCGGGGAGAATGGCGATAGTCAGCGTAGCGGGCAAATCGTTGGACACGACGCGAATGGCTCGCTTTTGGCGCATGACGATGATACGCGCAATCTCGGACATGGCCCGAGGATGGTCGCGGGTGAACTCTTCAAATACCGGCCGGGTGATCTCAACGAGGTCCGTGTCCCGCGTGGCGTATATTGTGGCTGAGCGCACGTCATCCGTCAGCAAGGCGAATTCCCCGACCGTCTCACCCGCCACCACCTCGCCGATGACTCTTTCACTTTCGCCATCATCCGCNTCCCNCACCATTTGCAAGCGGCCGTTGACGACAATGAACATGGAATGGCCGATTTCTCCCTGGCGAAATAGCGATTCGCCATCGGCCAATCGCCGCCATGATATTTTTTCTTGCACGGAGTGAAGGGTATTGGGATCGATATCGCCAAAGAGACGGTGGAGGATGCCGGCTAATTTTAATCGCTGGAGTCGCGGCGCGATGGCCAGGGCAAACCCTGCGGCAACCGCCGGCTGCCGGTTGGCGACACGGTCGAAAGCAGGCTTCGGCAAGCAGACCAAACGGCTTTCCACAATGGCCACCACGTCGGCCGTGCGCGGCTGACCGGTCAGCAGAGCCAGCTCGCCCACCGGCGCGCCGGCGTCGAGCCGGTCGAGAACCATCAGACCGCCCTCTTTCGTCCGAACTTGGACCTCCAACAGCCCGCTCCCGACGATGTACATGCTGTCGCCGGGATCCCCCTGGCGAAAGAGATACTCCCCGGCGTTCAGGTCTATCCAGCGCAGGTCGTCGGCAATGTCCGCTTTGGCAGCGCGGTCGAGTCGGCCGAAAAATGGGCTTTGGCCCAGTATCTCGACCGTATCGGGCAAATCGGGCTTATTTGGCTGGTCGCTCATCTCGACTCTCCTGTTAAGGCTTCCGAGGGATTCCGCCGGCAATGTTACCTTTATCTGTGGAACGCTGCCAAGGTGGCGCAATTACTCAATCCGGGCGCACCTGACGAGCCGGAAAGAACCATTGGAAAAGACGGTTACCACNTTAAGGTTGGAGAAAAGCCATATCGGTTACACTTGTGACGCCTAGATGACAGAAAACGTTATACCATTTGTGGTAAAGTATCAATGTTGGCCATCCAATTTGGGATGAGGAAGCCAATCGCGCATCGTGATAGATGCGTTGGTAGGCAATCCCGGGTCGGCGATATTGATTCATCCTTTACATCTAACCGCGGCAAAACGTACCGAAAATTGCCGGTCATTCTATCGATATATCCGGGCTGTGTGATTGGACATAGCATTATAGATGACTTCGCGTCGTAACCAATGGAGCGTATTCATGATTTTTAGTAGCCGTTTCCGTAATCGCCGACCGACCTTCCTTCGCCCAGCGGCCTTCTCAATTGTCGCCTTGCTCATCCCCCTTCTTCTTTTTAGCAACGGAATAGAGGTATCAGCCGACGAATTCACACTAGTGGTTGACCGGACGGACGATCCGGCCGGCGGCGCGTCGGGTTGCACGGCCGCGGCTAACGATTGCAGCCTGCGCGGCGCTATCGACGTTGCCAACAGCGATATTTACGCCTACGACACTTACACCATCATCCTCCCGTCCGGCGTGTATCTGTTAAGCCAGGACAATGAGGTAAGCGAGGATAACAACGTCACTGGCGACCTGGACGTTTTCACCGATGTGACCATTGTCGGCGACGGCGCGGCCGTAACCATCATCGACGCGCNGGCGGATGATCGGGCGCTTGACATCCTCGATAATTTTGGCGAGGATTTTCAGGTTAGCATCAGCGGCGTCACGATTCGAAACGGCTTTACCGATGGGTCAGGGGGTGGCATTCGNAATTCCGGCGACTCTTTGCAATTGACAAACGTCACCTTCGAATCCAATCGCGNCTATCTACAAGGGGGGGCGGTCAGCAANTTCGGCGGTACGGTCACGATCAACGGCNGCGCTTTTTCCGATAACGCGTCCATCGACACGGCCGAGGAAATGAACTTCGCCGAATGCGGCGGCGCGATTTATAGCGATGCGAGCGGCGTTCTCTCCATCACCGGCAGTTCCTTCGCCAACAACACGAGCGATTTTGAAGGGGGCGCTGTGTGCGCNTTCGGNAGCAGCACGATCACCGGGAGCGCGTTTCTNGGCAACGTGACNAACGGCGAGGACGGCGGAGCGGTCGTGTCCTATGGCCCACTCTCGGTTTCGACCAGCACCTTCATCGCCAACTCCAGCACCGACGGTGGCGGTGGCGTTTATGCCAATGGAGCTCCCTCCTCCATTGAGGCCAGCACATTCCAGGCCAACCACAGNAACTCCGGTGGAGCGGTTCATACGAACAGCGCGAATCTGACAATCCTCAACAGCACTTTTTACGCCAATACGGCGATTAATGGCGCCGGAGTAGATGTTCGCACCGGCGCGACAACGATCACCAACAGCACTTTTGCGGCCAACAATGCCAGCGGAGTTGGCGGGGCGTTCCAGAATCAAGACCAGGGCGGGACCCTCTCAGTTGCTAACACAATTATCGTCGGCCTCAACAGTCAAATCAGTTGCTACGGCACGGCCAATTTCTCCGGCGGCAATGTCATCTATTCTGCGGATGGGTGCATGGGGCTTGAGCAAGACCCTGTTTTGGGCCCCCTGGCCGATAACGGCGGGCCGACGGCGACAATGGCACTGGGCGGGGGAAGCGCGGCGCTNGGCTCCGGGCAGGCGGACCAGTGCCCGGCGACCGACCAACGCGGCGTCGCGCGGCCGCAACCCGCGGGAGCGGTCACCTGCGATAGTGGCGCGTACGAGAGCGGAGAGGAAGTCAACGCGCCCGTCGCCGCCNGCGACACCGCTACCGTCCCCGCCGGCGGAACTGTCTCGACGCTGGAGGGCGGCTCGACTTCCGTTCTGGACAACGACAGTGACCCCGATCTGGATCCCCTGACGGCCGAGCTCCAGACCGGCCCTGCTCATGCCTCGAGTTTCACGTTAAACCCGGACGGCACCTTCAGCTATACGCATGATGGCTCGGAGATGATTGCCGATACGTTTACCTACCGGGCGTTCGACGGTACCAACTACTCGCCGTCCGCCACCGTCCGGATCGTCCTGGAGAATCTGCTGCGGAACGATGCCGTGACCATACCGACGGGGCAGCAGACGACGGACACGGCCGTCAATGCCACAGATCCGAACTGGTATCGGTTCTATGTCCCGGTTCCCGGATCGACGATCGAGGCGACGCTGACTAGCGACTACGACTACGATCTGTATCTCTTCGCTCCCGGCATCAACGATGAGGACGGCACCATTCGCGACTTGGCCCAACTGAGTAACATCGGCGGCCCGACCGACATCGCCCAACTGAGCAACATCGCCCAACTTGACAACATCGCTCAGCTGAGCAACATCGCCCAACTCGACAACATCGCTCAGCTCGATAATATCGCCCTTCTGGCCAACATCGGCGAATTACTCGACCTGGCCCAACTGGACAACATCGCCCAACTCGACAANATCGCTCAACTCGACAACATCGCCCAGCTGAGCAATATCGCCCAGCTGAGCAANATCGCTCGCGATAATGTGGACGGCACGCTGGTCGCTCTCTCCATCAAGAGCGGTCCGGCCNATACCACGGGCAACGAACGGGTCATTCATGAAATCCATGAGCTTGCCGGCCCCTATTTCCTGGGCATCATCCCCCACGATGCCACGGCTGTCGGCCAGCCTTTCACGATCCAGGTTCAAATAACCGAAGAAACACCGCTGCCCACCAACCTTGCCGAACCACAGCGGGATTTTCCGACCCCGGCGCCTGACGCCTCTGTCGAAACCATCATCCTGACGAACCGGGCGCGCTTCCTGTGGGCGGGCTATAGCGAGAGTGAAACGGCCAGCCTGATGGCCGACTTGTCCAGCCTGGCCGCGAGCCCGAGCGTAAACGGCGTCATTTTCGATCTCGATACGGTGCAGGACACGAGCGGGGCATTTGCCCTGCGACAGGCCTTCGCGCAATGGGATCAGGTAAATGATGCCGAACTGCTGAACCCGCAGACCGCCAACCGGGTGGCCCAGACGATCAAACACTTTCTTTATGACGTCATCCCCGCCTATCCGAATCTGAAGTACATCGTCCTGGCCGGCGGCGACGAGATCGTTCCCCATCGCCGGCTCATCGATGGCACGCTGGTGGCGAACCAGCGCCGGTATGACCTGGCCCAGGACCCGGCGATCAACGCCGCCTACGAAAACCGGTACTTCCTGACAGACGATTACTACTCGGCCGTTCTGCCGTTCAGCGCCTTCGGCCGCGAGCTTTACCTGCCGCAGTTCGCCATTGGCCGCCTGGTGGAAACGCCAGCNGAGATCAGAAACATNATCGGCGTCTACCTGAACGGATATCAAACCCTGCAACCCCAAAACGCCTTGATCACGGGTTATGATTTCCTGATCGATCAGGCCGAAGCGATCTCGGCCGAGTTGACCGAACGCGGCGTGACGGATCAGACCACGATCATCGACAATGAGTGGCGTGGGCCGGATTTCCGCACCCGCGCGTTCGGCGACACCCACTATGACCTCATCTCGCTGAACTCCCACTTCGATCACCGGCTGTTCTTCCCCAATGGCTCGCCCNACGAAACGGCCAACCTGGTGTTCGCCGACGAGTTGGATGACGTTGACACGGACTTCACNGGCGCGCTGGNGTTCTCGGTCGGCTGCCAGTCGGGCCTCAATGTCAGCGACCGCTGGTACGCGCCGGAGACGCCCTTCATGGGCGCGGATTGGGCGCAGCGATTCGCCGGCGAAGGCGCGACGTTCATCGGCAACACCGGCTTCGGGTACGGCGACGCGGACCTGCTGGCCTACTCAGAGAGGTTGATGTTGAACTTTGTCGAGCAACTNGGGCTCAATCCGGCCGGCAACCCGGACGGCAACCCTTCGGTAGGCGGGGCGCTGCTCGAGGCGAAACAGGTTTATTTCAATAGCCTGGCCGCGGGCACGCTGAGCGTCTATGATGAGAAGCTGCTGGGCGAGATGACGCTCTATGGTTTGCCCATGCAGCGCGTTCAGTTCGAAAATCAGGTCAGCGGCCTGCCAGCAATCAGCGCCCAGGCCGGGATAGACGCAGCGCCGGCCACGGAGCGCCTGCTTAGCGCCTCCACCGTGCAAACCTCGCCACTGCTCCCCGCCGCCGTGCCGGGCTTGCAGCAAACCCAACTGAATCTGAGCTTTGACTATGAGGTGCATTCAACCGCGCGGGGCGATTACTACACGATTGAGGGCGAGGACGACCTGTTGCAGACCGGCGAACGGCCGGTGTTGCCCTTGACGACTATCAGCCGGGACTCCGGCGATAAGGTCGCCCGCGGCATCCTGATGCTGGGCGGCTCGTTCACCGACATCGACGGCTTCGACCCGGTCATCATGGGGATCCTGTTCGAGGACAGCGAACTGGAAAATCTACAGCCGGAGCTGCGCCACGACGTTCCGCAATGGCTCACCAGTATGCCGGCATCGATCAATCGCTTCTGGGACATTGGCGAGCTAGTCTTTTCGCAAAACGTCGTGGTCACGCCGGGCCAATTCCGGGCCACGTCCTCGGCAACAGACCCCAAGACGGTCGGGACCATGAGACTCTATAGCGACCTGCAGCTCCTGGTCTATGAAGGGCCTGGCGAAGAACCGGACTATCAGGCTCCAAGCATCTGGCAAGTCGAGGGGACCCCCGGCGCGGCCAAGGCCCTGACCTTCAGCGCCCTTGTGAGTGATGAGCCGGCTGCGGATTACCTGCCGGCCACCGGTGTGATGCGCGTCGTTGTCCTCTACCGGCACGTCAACGACAATTCGTGGTCGCGAGTGGAGTTGAACTACAACGAGACATCGAAAGTTGCCTCGCGCACCATAATCGCTCCGCAAGCGGGCGAGTACGAATACTTCATCCAGGCCGTCGATCATGCCGGCAACGCCAACCCGGCACTGGATCACGGCAACTACTTCCGGGCAACCGTCACCAACGACGAGCCGGAGCCGGACGATCGGGTCATTTTTATCTCGACCCGATTCCCCGGAACAATCGACGGTATTACCTTCGATTCGAGCGACATCCTGGCCTATGCCCCCGAAGACGACGCATGGTCTTTCTACTTCGACGGGAGCGATGTCGGCATCAACACCAGCCTGTACGGCTTCTCTCTCCTCAATGGTGGCGCGGTTCTTCTATCGCCCAAGGAGCGCGTCAACCTGCCCGGAGCCGGATGGGTAGAACCGCAAGATATCGTCCGGTTCGACCCCGCGACATTGGGCGCCAACACGGCCGGCTCGTTTTCGGTTTTCCTGGACGGCTCGGACGTGGGCCTGACGCTCAACGGCGAGTCGATCAATAGCATCGGCTTCACCCCCGCGGGACGCCTGGTAATCAGCACGCTGGGTAGCGCCACGGTTCCCGGCCCCAGCGGCCAATCATTGACCGTCACGGGGAGCTCGCTCATCCGCTTCCAGGCGA
>JAACJX010000520.1 GCA_014237545.1 Ardenticatenia bacterium
TTGGCCTTCTTCACCGCCTCGGACTTGTTGATGATCGTCTCGATGTCCTGATTGAGGCTGCGGAAGCCCTCGATGCTCATCAGCGCGTCCATTGCCGCCTGGTTGGCCATCAGCCGCTTGAGCGTGTCGTTGTCGACGTTGACCAGCAGGGCGCTCTCCCAGCGGCGGGCCAGCAGCGTGGCCGTCGTGCCGCTCATGGCCATGTCCAGTATCCCGGCGGCGTCGATCTGCTTCATGTGGCTGCCGTCGTAGGCCAGCACGGGCAGGAAGCGGATGAACTCGGCCACGTTCTTCTCCGGGTTGCTCTCGTTGACGTTGAGCCGGCAGGCGTAGTCGGCGATCTGGCGCAGGGCGCGGTCGGGGGCGAAGTCGAAGACGTAGCACTCGTGCTTGATGATTGTCTCCTCGTTGGGCGTCTGGCCGTCGGGGTTCTGCACCGTCCATGGCGACTGCACCCGGAAGGCGGCCTGGAAGTAGGTCTCCGGCGTCGACAGGTTGCGCAGCATGAAGATGCCCGTCCACGGCCGCACTGTGACGCCGGTCAGCAGCTTGCCGCAGGTGAGGGTGATGGTCTTCTTGTTGAGCGGGTCGCCCATCGCCTTCAGCACCGGCGGCAGNGCGGCCGGGCCGANGCCCGCGCCCGTGCCNGCGGCGACGACGATCTCGTAGTCGTGGAAGAAGACGTTCTGCTTCTCGGCCAGCAGGTTGGCCATCGCGTGGGCGGCGGCCACGCCGGGCAGGAACCACAGNGTGTGGTTGAGCACGTTGAGCAGGCGNGCGTCGGAGAAGGGCATGGGCGGCTTGCTGGCCCCCANCTTCAGGTTGTCGAGCGTCGTGGCCAGGTATTGGCCGCGGATCATGTCGAGCCACTTCTGGACCTCGCTCTTGTACTTGAAGCGGGCCATCACGCCCGTGCCTTCGGCGGCGAAGAAGGTGTTGAGGTCGAACTCGTTGAACTCGCCGCCGTGGGCGATCTCGCGGATGGCGTCGGGCAGCTGGTAGGTCAGCATGACCATGCGCGGCAGCGCGGCGTAGGGGTTGTCCACGCCTTCCCACTTTTCCTTGGCCCGCTGCTCGTCGGAGTAGGTCCAGTTGTAGATCTGCTCCTCGATGAACTCGCCGCTGGCGATGGCCCGGAAGGGCGTGCCGGACAGGTAGAGGTAGGCCCCGGTGGTGATGGGCATGAACTCGCCGATCTCGTCGTCGCGTTCCTTCAGGAACTCGGCCGCCTGCCCCTGGGCGAAGCCGATCTCGTCCTTGTCCTCGGCCGCGAACAGGTCTTTGGCGTTCTCGCGCCACGCGCCGTAGTGGTACTCATCGAGGATGACGCAGTCCCAGTTGGTGGCGTGGACCCACTCGTTCTTGGCCTTGATGCCGCCGGCGCTGTTGCGGCCGAGGTAGTCCTGGAACGAGCCGAAGGCGACGATGGGCTTTTTCTTGTCGGCCTTGGCCCACGTCAATTCGCTCTGCGGGGAGATGAACTGCCAGCCGGCGAAGTCGACGTGGTCGCGCAGGTCGGCCTCCCAGGCGCTCTGGACGGCCGGCTTGAACGTCAGCACCAGCAGCTTGCGCCAGCCCATGCGCTCGGCCAGCTTGTAGGCGGCGAAGGTCTTGCCGAAGCGCATCTTGCAGTTCCACAGGAAGTGGGGGGTCGGGATGTTACCATCCTTGTTAGGCTCCTCTTTTTTCAGGCGCGTGATGTAGCCGGCCGTCATCTCCACCGCCTCGTGCTGCTCCGGGCGCAGGGTGAAATTGAGCGAGCGATCCTCGTACTCCGAACGCCCCTCGCGCAGGGCCAGCACGGCCGACTTCACCTGCTCCACCTTGCATTCGTACCACTCGCCGCCGGGGTTCATCACNCCCCACTCGCGCAGCGTGCGGTGCACCTCCTTGTCATTGAAGGACGTGCCGTCATTGCGCATGGCCGGCTCTTCGAGCACGATGCGGTAGGGCAGCTTGCCGTCGGGCCGCTTGGTGGGGTACTGCTGGGCCACGCGTTTGGCCACGTCGCGGGTGGTGTAGCCGATCTTCAGCTTGCCGGGGTACAGGTCGTCCTCGTAGGCGTAGATCATCGGCGTCGACGGCGGCCGTGGGGGGAAGAAGTCTCTAGCCAACGTTAGCCTCCATCGGCTTGATCTTGGATTCAATGAAGGCGATTTCATCCTCGGTGAGTTCGTATCGCTTATAGAGTTCCTCGTCAGTCCATTTGCCTCTCATGTCGAGTATCGGGACGAACAAATAAGATTCTTTCGTTATGTGATGAGAATACATGAATTGCGAAACCAAAAAGCGGAAGAATCGAGTTTTCATGTATGCGGCAAGATTTCTTGCCTGCTCTTCGTCATCGTAGCTACCGATAACAAGGTATGTTTCTGTACAAATAGTGCCCGGTGGAAGAATGTCAATCTTCGAAAAAACCCTTCGCTTGCCATCTTTTCCTGGATTTCCTGCGTGATCATAACCAACATAGGACGTGATAACCTTCCATTTGTCGATTATCTCAACCCCTGTAGTTATTTCCTCGCGATGATAAGGCCCTTCACCATTTTGCCAACGCAAGATGATGTCTCCACTCTTTTGGGGTCTCACAAATGTACGCAATCCAAAAGGTTTACTCGCAGAAACCTGGGAACTCATCTTCTCTTCATTATGCGCTTGTACCTTGCGAATAATAGTTACAGCCGAACCGTGCCTTATTAATGTTTCAAACTCATTCAAAGGGCGTACTGATGATGATTCAATCCCATTATGCATGTTGACGATTTCACAAAGGCCTCGTGAATCTCTCTCCCACAGAAAATAGCAAATGCCACCAGCAATATCGACTCCGGGGAATACCTCATTCGCGTCTTCGTAATCCACTACCTTCCGTATCCGGTCATCATTAAGCATCTCTTCGCGGAAATCGTTCAAGCCCTTGCCCCCAGCAAACCAACGGGATGGTATGATCATTGTTAAATAACGCGGCGCAAGTTTTTTAGCCTGATGGACGAATTTATTGTAGATGGGAGACGCGCTGCGGCCAAAACCCCCATCACTCAACTGATACGGCGGGTTCCCGATAATGACGTCGAATTTCATGCCCAGAACCTCCTCCGGTTTCGTCATGTGAATGAACGCGTAGGCGTGGGTCTCCAGCGCCGCGCCGCGGGCGTACTCGCTCTCGCTGGCCCCGCAGTGGACGCACTTGCCGTTCTTCCAGTCGTGGTCAATGCGCTCGTACAGGATATTGCCCGCCTCGTCGCGGAAGCCGCCGGCCACGGAGTACTTGCCGTNGGCCGACTTGGAGCAGTAGACAGACCGCCGGGCCAGCAGGGCAGTCAGTTCGGTGATGGCCAGGCCGTAGATCTGCCTGCTGAAGATGTGGTCGCGCCGGGCCTGCGCGTCGGGGATGGCCCCGGCCAGCCCGTCCATCAGCCGCCGGGCGATCTCGCGCAGGAAGACGCCCGACTTGACCGCCGGGTCGAGGAACCTGGCCTCCGGGTCGCGCCACAGCGAATCGGGCAGCAGGTCGAGCATCTGGTTGGCCAGCGACGGCGGGGTGAAGACCTCGTCGCTGCTCAGGTTGGCCAGGCAGCTCAGGACGTCGGGGTTGTAGTCGAGTTGCTTAAGCATGGAAGAGAATCCACAGATTACACAGATTACACAGATTGAAGAGAGCGCTTCTCGTCATTTGTCATTCGTCGTTTCTGTCACGCGCAGAAAATGCACCAGCGGGTACTCGCGCACGGGCGTGGGGATGAAAACATCCTCGCCCAGGTCGGAGAACAACGGCAGCTCGCGCATGGACGCGTGTGACAGCAGTTCCTCGAAGGCGAAATCGCGCCGCTTGATCATGTTGCCGTGGGCCAGTGACCACTCCGAGAAAATGATCGGATGCGGTTCTTCGCCAACCGACTTCAGCGTCAGCGCGTCGCGGTGGATGTTGTTGCGCTCCAGGATGTAGCCCAGGGCGGCGCGGCACTCGTCGCGGGCGGCTTGCCTGAAGCGGCCGGCGTACTGCCCGTCGAACAGCTCGAAAAGCCGCCGGCGGCACTCG
>JAACJX010000165.1 GCA_014237545.1 Ardenticatenia bacterium
CGTGGAAACGACAGCCGGGAAGAAGAAGCCCAAAATGTGGCCTGGGCCGCGGTCAAAAAGTAGTATGAGAAGAACGGCGACCGCTGGGTAGCGAAAGAAAGCTAATGTGATGCGGTGAACGACGTGTCGCGGCTACACGCCAGGACACAGGAAAATTCAAACAGTCGGGCGATCTCCTGAATGGAAATTACCCGTTGGAAGTCGCGAGATTAGGTTTCAGGCGTCGGACGTGCGATTGGCGACGCCATCGAGCCGCAGCGTGCTCGTCTCATCCCGATGGACGCCATCGCTGCCGACGTGTTTCTCGCTGATCGTCGGGCCGTTCTTGATGACGTGGACCAGCGCCATCGCGTGCCCCCGCCCCAGCCCGAAATCCTGCTTCAGCCAATCGACGATGACCCCGGCCTTGACGTCAGGCTGATCGTAGCCCTTCTCCTTGGCCATTTCGAGGAACTCATTGGGCGTCTTGCCCGTCTTCATTTCGATGTTGTCGAGGTATGCTTGAAATGACATGCCCGCTAGTATAAACCAACGGCCGCCATTCCGGAGCGCGAGCGTTCCTTTTCTAGTAATTTTCTATTTATGGCGGCCGGTTCGCGATCCAGCACATCCGGAGCGCAACGCTGGACGCCGTCCGTGGTTATCAACATTCGACAAAATGGGGAAATTGGGAAGAATACGGCACACCTTATCATTACCGAGGATTTATGACCATCAAGCTCTGTCTCGCCGGCGCGACCGGATGGGCCGGGTCGGCTCTGGCCCGCCATATCGCCCAAACGGAAGATATCGAACTCGTCTCGGCTGTCTCGCGCACTCACGCCGGCCGCATCCTGGGCAACGTGCTGGGCGAGCCGCGCCTGGCCGCGCCCATCTTCGGCACGGTCGAGGAAGCGCTGGAATTCCCCTGCGACGTCTACTTCGACTATACCAAGCCCGACGTAGCCAGGGCCAACGTCCTGGCCGCGCTGGACCGAGGGGCCAACGTCGTCGTCGGCACGTCGGGCCTCAGCGACAATGAGTACGCTATCATCGCGTCCGTGGCCGAGAGCCGCGGCCGCGGCGTGCTGGCCGTGGGCAACTTTGCCCTGACGGCCGTGCTGCTGATGAAGTTCGCCGAGATGGCCGCCCGTCTCGTCCCGCAATGGGAGATCATCGACTATGCCTCGGACCGCAAGAAGGACGCTCCCAGCGGCACCGTGCGCGAACTGGCGGCGCGGTTGGGGCGCATCCGCGAGTCGGAAATGACCTTGCCGCTGGACGAGACGCAGGGCGTGGCCGAGACGCGCGGCGCGCGCCTGGGTGGCTCGCAGGTGCACTCCGTCCGGCTGCCCAGCTTCGTCATCTCGGCCGAGGTCATCTTCGGCATGACTGACCAGAAGCTGACCATCCGCCACGACTCCGGCAGCAGCGCCGAGCCGTANGTCGACGGAGCGCTGCTGGCCATCCGCAAGGCCGGCACATTCACCGGCCTGCGTCGNGGGCTGGATAGCGTGCTGGAACTCTAGGAAGCGGATGTAGAAACCGGGTTTCCCGCAAGAAGCCCGGTTTCCAGGAATGAGGTAACCATGCGCAAAGTCATTTTCGCCCTGTCACAGTCCCTGGACGGTTTCATCGAATCGGCCGAGGGCGATCTCNATTGGGGCATCGTCGATGAAGAGATACATCGCCACTTCAACGAACTGGAAGACAGCATTGACATTCAACTCTATGGGCGGCGATTATACGAGACGATGGTGGCCCATTGGCCGACGGCCGACCAAGACCCCACCGCGNCGGATTACGAAGTGGAATACGCTCGCATCTGGCAGTCAAAAGAGCGAATTGTCTTTTCCNATACCCTCACCCAGGTCGACCCAAGTTCTCGCTTGTTCAGCGGAGACATCGCGNNGGAGATCANGAAGNTAAAAGAACAANCGGGCAAGGACATGGTCGTCGGCGGCCCGACGCTGGCGGCGACCTTCATGCGGCTGGGCCTGATCGATGAATACCGCGTGTACATCCAGCCTATTATCCTGGGCGGTGGCAAACCGATGTTCGGCCCACTGGATAACAAGATCGACCTGCGGCTGGTCGAAACCCATACATTCAGGTCTGGTATTGTGCTCTTGAAGTACCGGGCCAGGGCGACTTTTCAGGACGAGTGAACTGCCTGACGATGGCCGACGATTCCAACAGTCATTCGCGAGTGCCTGCCGGCATCGGCCAGCTCGCCGAGCGCTCCCTCCACGCTACCTTAAAGGAATACCTGGCGCGGCCCGGCGACCAGTTCGAGGTCAGGCTCGGCCGCTATGTCATCGACATCATCCGCGACGACTTGCTGATCGAGATCCAGACGCGCCACCTCTACGCCCTGCGGCCGAAGCTGCTGCGCCTGCTGGAAGAGCACCCGGTGCGCCTCGTCCACCCGCTGCCGGCCGAGCGCTGGATCGTCCGCGAGGGCCGCGATGGGCAGGCGACGCGTCGCAAGTCGCCCAAGCGCGCCACCGCCTGCGACATTTTCAGCGAGCTGGTGCGCGTGCCCGATCTGGCCGCCCACCCCAACCTGACGCTGGAGGTGCTGCTCATCCGCGAGGAACAGCACTGGCGCGACGACGGGCAGGGCAGCTGGCGGCGCGGTCGTTGGAGTCTGGTCGACACNCGGCTGCTGGGTGTGGCCGAGTCGGCCGTCTTCGGCCCGCCGGCCGACTTTCTGGCGCTCCTGCCGCCGCTGCCGGAGCAGTTCACCAACGCCGACCTGGCCCGGGCGCGAGGCTGGAATAGCCATCTGGCCGGCAAGGCCACCTACGCACTGCGGGCAATGGGGCTGCTGGGCACGGTCGGCAAGCGCGGTCGGGCTAACCTGTTCACAATCGAGGTATCTGATGGGAATCGTCATTGAATTCGAGATCGAAGCATCAGTTTTGGCGGATATCGACGAGGTTGCGGACAGCATCGGCATTAGCCGCGAGACGTACATACGGGCGGCGATCAGTCACGCCCTCCGCGCCCACCGCCCCAAATCGTTCAGCGCCGACGACGAGGCCAACACCTTTCGCCTGTGGCTGGCCGGTGACGACGACCTAGACGGGTTGGACGCGCCGGATTGGCCCCCGGAAGATGACCGCTCGAATTGAGCCTGGCGCGAAGTTGAAGTAGAATCCGCCCATTCAGCACCCAGGAGTAGCATCATGACCGACCAGCGGCCGATCACCATTCTCTGTCTCGCCAGCGAATTCAAGGGCGTGCCCTTCATCGAGGAGTGCGCCCGGCAGGGCGCGCGGGTCATTCTCCTGACGGCTGAAAAGTACGGCGACAAGGCATGGCCGTGGGACAGCATCGCCCAGCACCACAACATGCCCGACCTGCACACCCAGCCCAACATTACCCATGCCGTCAGCTACCTGGCCCGCGGCAACGACATCGACCGGGTCGTGGCCCTCGATGACTACGACGTGGCCACGGCGGCCACGCTGCGCGAGCACCTGCGTTTGCCCGGCCTGGGCGAGACGCA
>JAACJX010000654.1 GCA_014237545.1 Ardenticatenia bacterium
AGGAAGCGGATGTGGCCGTAGAGGCGGGGGCCGTCCAGTTCTTCATACCACCAGCCGCGCGCATAGCCGGCGACCTGCCCGCCGACCTCGGCGAAGATCATGTCGCGGTAGGGGTCGCTGTTGGTCAGGTGAGCATAGGCCAGGGCGATGTCCTCGACCGTGTCGGCCCGCTCGATCTGGTCGGCGTCGGCGCTGGCGGCTATGACGGCCGCCATCGGGTCGTAGTCGGCCGGGCCGCGAAATCGGCGAAAGACGAGGCCTGGAATGTTCGGCGCGCCCGCCACGGCCAGCACAGCGCCGGCGTTGGGGTGGGTTACTTCGGGAATGAGGGTATCGGTCAACATGGTGAATGCTCCAATGGAAAATCGGGGATCAGGTGGCTCCGCGCGGGAGACAGCCTGATTCCTCGCGCTCCTATCAGCCTACCATGACCACACCACCCCTACCATGCCATGGCCCACAGGCTGCCTGTAAACCGGGATACAAAAGCCGGGCCTTCTGATGCTGGAGGCCCGGCTCCCGATAAACCGTTCAATAAGTGGGGAGGCCCGCCCCGCAATGATTAGGCCCGTTCAATCTTTAACCTACCGCAGCGCCGGGCGACCGGTGTCAGGGCTGACAACCGACCGGGTTTGCAGGTAGTAGAAACCAAAACCAATGAAGAAGATGGCGAATAGTGCCGCGCCAAGCCAGACCATCGCCGGCGCGCCGGCAAAGATCAGCGCGTAGAGGCAGACGATGAGCGCCAGAGCGGTGTAGGCCACTTCCATCTCGATGACAATGGCGACCTGTTCCAGGCGGGTCGCCAGCGCGGCCAGGACGGACGCAAAGCCGAGACCCAGCGTGGCCGCGCCGAAGAGTTGCATGACAAAGGGGTCCATCGCTTCGAAGCCGAAGAAATCGGTTACGAACGACGGAAAGAACAGATAGGCGATGCCGAAAACGGCCGCCACAATGGCATGGAGCCAGAAGGTTGTCCGCAAGCCCGTTGACATGATGTTCCTCCATATGGGTGGGGGCGGGCCTCCATCCACAGTCGAGGCGAATCCGTCTGCGGGGCGTCCGAACGTCCGGACAGGGCGATCGAGGCACCGGCGCGCCGGATCGCCTCTGTTTACATCATAGCACTAAGCCTGCGGAAACTCAATAAGGCAGCTTACTCAGACCTCATCGACTGGGAGGAGGATGGGCAGAAGGGGGAAAGGGAAGGCAAACGGGGGTGATCGACCCTGAATTAGGCATTTATCAGGCAATGCGGGGGGAGCGCAATGGCGAATATCAAACGAGATTATCGAGACCCGGATGGGCATACCTGTAGCGCTATCTGACAGATTGCGCCATTGCGAACCGGCGCTACGGCACGACGATGTCCTCCGGCACGCGCTCGCCCCGGTCGCGGCGCGGCCGCCACGGTTCGTCGACGCGCTCGATAATGAGGACAAAATCTACGCGGGGCAGGTTAAATGGACCCGGAGTCACGTTGGGCAGAATGCTGATAATGTCGCCTTCCAGCCCATTGAGAAAATCCTCAAGCGCCATCTGGTCCCGGTTCATATCCAGCTTGAATTGATGGACTTTGTAGCGCATGGCCTCTCTCTCCTTGCCGCCGGGCTCGCCAGGTTCAACCCGGCAGCATCAACAACACGATCATCAGCAATGACACCAGGGCCAGCGCAGCCAGGCCCAGCGCCACGAAAAAAGACATCGTGCCGTCCGGACCCGCCTGGCCGTTGGAGCCGCGGCGCTCTCGGGCTTCCAGGGCCGCGCCGAGAGACACGCCGAAGGAGCAGCCGAGAGCCAAACCCAGGGCGATGTTATCGAACACCAGGCCCAGAGCCAGCCCCATGCCCACGCCGATCCCGAGGGCGGTGCTCATCTGGCTGCCCGGCTCGCGGGACGGTCGTTCATTGTCGTTGTGCGGGTGCGAACGGGTTTTGGCATTCATTTGACCTCCATCATGCCGGTCGCGGCCGGCGGGTTGGCGTGTGGGAAGCGATGTTCAGGATCGTGGCAATGACAAACAGGACCGCATAGGCGGCCCACAGCCGCCGGGTGAATATCGCCAGCGGCCACCAGTAAAACATCATCGTCGCCAGATAGAGACTGACGTAGACGGCGAAGATGAGCCGATGGCCGCCCGAGCGCCAGTCGATGCGTCGGACGTATTCCACCCAATAGCCGAACACCGCCCAGACGGCGAGCAGGAAGCCGGCCAGCCACAAATACCACGGTTTGCCGGCGGCCGTCTGGGCCAGACTCAGCCCCAGGGCCGGCAACCCAAGAGCGTAGACCAGCGGGCCAAAGCGCAGCGCGNCGGCAAAGGCCCAGCGGCGCAGNGCGAAATGGATGATCAGGACGATTTGAAAGAGGAAGGCGAAAAGGATGTAGACGATATCCAGCGTATCGTGCGCGTTCATGCTGCCCCCTCGGCCGGCGAGCTCGGCCACCCGGGGCGGCCGATTCCCCGACACGCCGGCCTGATTTCAGTATAGATCGGCCGTTCGGCGCTTGTCAATTGCGGCAGACCTCAGTGGTTGCGGCAACCTCCGAGGTCTGCCAATTGGCCGCCATCCGCTATAATCGCGCCAGTTGAGGCCGCCATGTCCGAAATCGACGACCTGCTCGAATATATTTTTGATGGCGCGCGCCCGGCGTTCTATGGGGAGTTCGAAGGCTGGGNGCGCGCGTCGCGCCGCTACCGGGCCTTTGCCATTCTCTACCGGGCCAAGATCCGCGCCAAGCTGCGCCACGCGACGCGGCGCGCCGGGCCTGATGGCCCCGACGGCGGGCTGGGTGACGTCCGCGCTGAACTGGAGGCGGCCGCTTTGCTGTTGCNCGAGGAGCGGTTCGCCGTCGAATATGAGACCTACGCCGCCCGCAAGCAGCGCGGCCCGGATCTAACGGTCACCTTCAAGGGGCACACACCGTTCAACGTCGAGGTGCGGCGCGTCCGCGGCGGCGAGGATGGCGACGAGGCGCGGGCGGCCCGGCTGGCGGCCGTCCTGTGCGACAAGGTGGGGCAAATGCCGCCGGGGATCGTCAACCTGCTGTGGCTGCTGCCCGANGGCGNGCTGACGGCAGATGATGTGGCCCGCGCCGCGGTCGCCTTACAGCGGCTGGCCGAGCGCAAGGAGGAAGCCTACTTCGCGCGGTGGGGGTTCGACAGCGCGGCCGACTTCCTCCGGCAATACGCCCGTCTCAGCGGGGTCGCGCTGCGGCTGCCGGGCGAGATTGCCGTGTGGCTGAATCCCATCGCCCGGCACAACGCGCCGCCGGCGGTCGTGTCGGCCATGCGCCGCCTGTAGGGCNTCCCCTCCGGCCTCCGGTCAGTGAACCCCCGGCGGAACGATGAATAGCGTGCCCAGCTGGCGGCCGCCCGCGCCGGACTCGACGGGACGCTCCTCACCATTGGGGANGGCCGCGCGCAATACGTCCAAATCATACAGGCGGCCGGGATGGACGATATAGACCAGGCCACGGCCGCTGGGCGCGAAGCCCTGCGCCCGCGGGTCGGTCAGCGGCCCTTCGACGTCCAGCGCGCTGGCGTCGGGCACGAGGTAGGGCAGCGTGGCGAACCCCCAGTACATGTACGGCGGCGCGACCATGAAAAAGTCGTGGTCGGCCTTCAGTTCGTTCAGTTGTGGGGCGATGGTCGTGGCCAGCTCGGCGTTGGGGCCGCCGTAGATGCGCTGCGGCGTGTACTCGACGAAGTAAGTCGTCAGACTGATGAAGGCGAACAGCGCCGCGACGACAGCCAGCGCCGCCCGGCGCGGAAAGGCCGGCCAGGCCTGCCGGGCGAGGGCAGCCACGTCCCACAGGACGTAGGCGATGAAGAACATCGATGGCACGGTCAACGTCACCAGGCGCTGGCTCGACGGCGGGTTTTCGGTCAGCATGCCGCCGAGGATCATGCCGCCCCACCACCAGGCGACCATCGGCGCGACCCGCGCGCCGCGCGCCGGCCTGAACAGCAGGAGCAGGCAGTAGATGGCGCCCATCAGGAACACCGCCCCGAAGAGCGGGTCGAGCATTGGCTCCGGCAGCCCGTACCACTCCATGCGGTCGGGGTAGTAGTTGAACATCAGCGCCGCCTGTTTGAACTGGACAAACAGGATGTCGACCAGCGAGCGGCCGGTATTGGCTATCTCTCGCTCCACCCACCCGCTCTGGAAGATGCCGACCTCGTTGATGCGGGCGTTGAAGTCGTCGGGGAAGCGCAGGGCGTACTGGATCATTGGCGCGGCAGTGACGAGCGCCGCGCCGGCCAGCACGGCCACCCCGGCGCGGTGCTCGGCCCAGAACTTGCGCGGCGCGATGAGGAACAGATAGCCCACCACGGCCGCCAGCACCAGCGGCGTCAGCCGCGCTCCGGCGTAGAAGTAGAGCGCCAACCCGGTGACCACGCCCGACAAGGCCCAATCGAGCCGGCTATGGCGGTCATACCCGCGATAGAGGAAAAGCAGGGCCAGCGACAAGAAGAACGGGTCGGCGATCTGATTGGAGCCGAGGCGGGAGTAGTGAATGTGATAATGGAAGACGGCCACAAGGAAGGCGGCCAGCGCGGCCAGCCCGGCGCTGGTCAGCTGCCGCACGAGCGAGAAGGTCGTCACGACGGTGGCCGTACCGACGAGCGCCCAGGGCAGACGCAGGCCGGCAATCGTCGGCCCGGTCAGGGCCAGCGACAGGCTGTTGTAGATGAACCCCATCGTGGGCACGCCCAGCCAGCCGGTGGTGAACGGGTTGCGCCACTCGCCGGCCGAGTATTTCAGCGCCTCCAGCCCCTGCGAGGCCTCGTCGCCGCCGAGCGTGAACGGGATGTCGCCGATGCGCCAGGCACGCAGCACAAAACCGAACGCGGCCAGCGCCACGATGCCCAGCCACAGCCCGCGGCGGGAGCGGAACCAGTCGCGGGAGAGGCGGCCCTCGCCGGGCTGACGCACGGCAGCGAGGAAGAGCAAGACGGCCGCCAGCCAGGCCAGGAATACCGGCCAGTAATTGTCGGGGCGGGCCATGGCCGGGATGCGCCACAAGACAAAGCCGGCCAACACGGCGACGAGGAACAAGGCCAGCGCGCGCCGGTTGGAGGGCAGCGGCGGCAGGCCGTTGAAGGCATGGCCCGCCCGTGGGGCGGGGCCCGCCTGTGGGGCGGGGTTCGTCCGTGTGGCGGAGCGCGCCAGCGGCGCGAGGGCCGCCGGTTCGTCCGGTGGCGCGCCGGGAACCGCCTCAGAGCCGTCGCTCTCGGCGGCCGGCGCATCGTCGGGCTGCGGGTCGTAGGCGAGGAAGAGACCCAGCGCCCCGGCGGCCAGCAAGAAGACGGCCGTCCATGGCGGCGCGCCTTGCGGGTCGGTCAGGATCGCCCGGCCGATGTACCACTGGGCGATAAAGATAATTGAGAGAATCGCGATTAGCCAGGCGGCCGCTGTTCTATCTTTCATGGTCTTGTGAACGGTCGCAATTTTCGGGATGAGAGATCATTGATTATGGCCCGGCGGCGCGGCGGCGGCAAGTGATGAGTGGCGAAATTCAGGTACGACGCACTCTGGAAAGTATGGCTCACCTGTAAAAAAAGACCCCAGAGCCCCCGGCCGGCTCTGAGGTCGCGTCGCGCAATGTATGGTTTGGGTGTTATCGAATCAATCCATGGCATAGCACAGGGCGAGGTCGCCACCCAGGTATTCGTGCCGGCCGCCCTCGAAGACCACGTCTGGCGGGAAGTTCTCGCTGTAATCGAGAATTAAATGGCCCGCGCTGTGGAAGACGATGCCGCGGCCAGGAGCGCGCAGCATCCATTCGACGCCGTTGATGGTATCGATGTAGGTGTCGAAGTCGCTGGAATAGCGGGTCGCGAAGGGACCAGTGGCGACCAGACCGCTGGTCAGNTTCGTGACCGTATCCCTCCCCCGAAAATTGGTCTGCGTGCCGACCAGGTAAAAGTTGTCGTCGTAGATGAAGGTCGTCTGGGCGGTGATGTCGGAGCGCACGTCCAGGTCGAAATCAAAGCCGTAAGCGGAACAGAAGACTTTGCCTTCGTGCGTCCATTCGTATTTCTCTCCACGGATACGCGTGTCAGCCAGCGCGGGCAGGGCGGATGCGAGCAGTAGAAAGAGGGCCATGACGAGCACGGCGGGGCGAGAGAAGCGGAATGCNGGCATGGTGAGTTATCTCCTTGGGTGATGGGACGGAGCCATCCTGAAAGTAGCCGATGGAGAATCCTGTCCCCGGGGGGAAGGAAGTCACTCAGAATACTGGACCTGGTGATTGGGGCCGGGAGGCCTGTTGAGCAACCGCCAGAAAAATAACACGGCGGCGCGATTCGCTCCATGAACCAAGCGACAGGCGCGGTGTAAATAAATTGACAGCGAGAGGCCGGGCGACGGGATTACGCCNANCCTTCTATCCGTTAAATCCGTCCCGTCCGTGTCGNTCCTACGANNAATCCTCCACCTNCCATTCCAGCCGCAGNAGNACGAANTCGGCCGGGCGGATGATGGCGACACCGTANAGGCAGATCCCNCGCCCGGCATCGAGGTCGGCCTGGGTCATCGTGGAGCGGTCGCAGCGGACGAAGAAGGCNTCCTCCGGCTTGCTGCCCATCAATGCCCCNGACCGCCANANNTCNAACAGGAATTTCTCNATGTCGCGGCGCAGCGNNGCCCACAGNGGCTCGTCGTTCGGCTCGAAGGCGGCCCACCGCGTGCCGCGAGAGATGGAGCCCTCGATCATCATCACCAGGCGGCGCACATTAACGTACTTCCATTCCGGGTCGGCCGACAGCGTGCGCGCTCCCCAGACCATAATGCCCTCACTGGGAAAGAAGCGCAGCGCGTTCACGCCGCGCGGGTTGAAGGCGGCTTGTTCCGTGTCGGTGAAGCGGCGCGACAGGTCAAGCGCTCCGTTCACCGGCAACCCGGCCGGCGCCTTCCACACGCCGCGNTTCAGGTCGTTGGCCGCCCAGAGGCCNGCGACATGGCCCGAGGGCGGCACGAGAACGGTNGANCCGGCCGGGCCTTCGGGATCGCGAACACTGATCCAGGGAACATAGAGCGTGGCGAAGGGGCTGGCCGGCGGCATTCGCCAGCCGTCGCTGGCCTCGTCGGCCGTCCCAGCCATCACCGCCAGGTGCGAGACGTCGGGCTGGGCCGGGCCGTCGAGGATGGCTAGCCGGTCACGGTTCGCCTCGCAATGGGCGACCAGGGCCGCATACGCCTCAANGCTGGTCTGCCCCGGCGCGGCGAGCATGTTGACGTCGAGCTCCTCCAGCGCTTTGAGGGCCGCCGCCATGTCGCGTTGCTCACCCTCGCCGCACTCGACCACGAAGCAACGGGTCCCACCATTCATGAAAAAGCCCAAGACGGCATGGGCCAGATCGTTCCACGACCGGCCGCCGCGAGGCAACAAGGAGGCCAGTTGCGCGAAATCGGACCAGCTCCTTAGCCAGCGGCGCGCGCCCAGTTCAAGCGAATCGCCGGGGATGTGGCCGATGAAGGCCGCCATGCGGGTGTCGATGGCAGAGATAGAGCTGGGACGGCCGGAGATTTCTTCGATGTATCCTGGGTACGTGGTCATATGTGTGCTCCATTGACGGCGAGGATCACCTTGCCGCGCGGGTGTTGTGTCTCCAGGTAGCGCATGGCGGCGGCGGTCTCGGCCAGCGGGTAAGCGGCGTCGATCACCGGTCTGATCTTACCCGATTCGATCAGCGCGGCCACCTCGGCCAGATCGGCGCCGGACGGTTCGGCGCTCAGGGCGGTAGCCGTTTTGCCGCCGAAGGCCATCGCCTTGAAGATCTGACTCATCGAGCCGCCGGTGACCACCAGCATCCCGCCGGGAAGCATCGCGCGGCGGTAGTCGGCCAGGGAGCGGTTGCCGTTGGCGGCGATGATAACGTCGTAGCGGCGGCCTTGCCGGGCAAAGTCCTCGCGGGTGTAGTCGATCACGTGGTCCGCCCCCAGGTCGCGCGCCATCTCGACGTTCCGGGTGCTGCATACGGCCGTTACTTCCGCGCCGAGCGCCTTGAGCATCTGGACGGCGAACGTGCCGACGCCGCCCGATGCGCCATGGACCATCACCTTCTGGCCGGCCTTGACCCCCGCCTTGTCGCGGATGGCCTGCAGGGCGGTGACAGCGGCCATGGGCACGGCCGCGGCCTGCTCGAATGTCAGGTTGGCGGGCATGTGGGCCAGGTACTGCACCGGTACGGTGACGTACTCGCTGAAGCCGCCAAAGCCGCACGCGGCCAGGTCGGCAAAGACGGCGTCGCCGGGCTGGAAGCCATGCGCGTCCCGGCCGACCGCGACTACTTCGCCGGCTACGTCGGCCCCCAGCCGGTTGGACCTGGGGCGCAACAGCCCGCCGGACATGACGCGGGCCACCAGCGGCCGGCCGCGCATCAGGTAGCGGTCGGCCATGTTAATCGATGCGGCGTGGACCTTGACCAGCGCTTCGCCGGCGGCGGGAGCGGGTTTCTCGATCTCGACGAGGTGCAGGACGTCGGGCGAGCCGTATTCGTTGCGGATGATTGCTTTCATGATGGTATTCCTCTGTTGTGTTGTTGGATTGGTCACCCGTTGCGCGGGTGGGGTTGTTTGAGGTTAAGGATGGGCTACGGATTGGCGCGGACGGGACGGGTTTTAATATCCGTTTTTTCCCTTCTTCATCCGTAGCCCATTTCTTCTCTTATCAGTGACTAGGCCCAATTACGCTGCTGCGCCTCATGCCCCGGACTTCGCCTTGTAGGAGGTTGGCCCGCC
>JAACJX010000176.1 GCA_014237545.1 Ardenticatenia bacterium
AGCCGCCTCTCGCGTTGTTAAAAGGCTAAGCTAATGAGCCCCTCGCCAGGCTTTTTATTAGAGAAATAGACATCCAAAACCGCTGACATTAGAATGTAGCCCACGCCGGTAAACAATCCCGTGGGCTTCTGGGAATCGATTAGAGGAACTTGCGACGCCGATGGCTGCGCTCCCCGCCCGTGGTTTTCCCTGTGCCGGCAAACAAAAGGAGTTAACTTGCCAACTAACAATCGTCTTATCAATACATGGGTACTGGTTATCCTCATGCTAATCGGGCTGGCGGCTTGCAATAGTCAGAACGAGAACGGTCTGCCCACGGTGGCCTCCACCGCCTTGCCGACGCCGACCCTGGCCGCGGAGCAGATCGCCTCCCCGACGCTCCCGCCGCCGGTCACGATGGAACCCACGGTCGCCGCTTGCGAATTCCCCACGCAACCCGCTCTGACCGGAGCCTGGAGCAGCGAAGAGCTCGGCTGTCCCACCACGGCCGGCGCGGCGGCCATCAATACGGCTTATGCCCCCTTTGAGGGCGGCCAGATGCTGTGGCGCGGCGACACGGACACGATCTACGTGCTCTACAACGACGGCCGCTGGGAATCCTACCCGAACGAGTGGGAGCAATCGTCCCAGGAATTTTCCTGCGGCGAGGAATCCAGTCCGCCGACGCCCAAGCGCGGTTTCGGCCGCGTCTGGTGCGATCACCCGGCTGTGCGCGATGCGCTGGGCGCGGTGACCGCGGATGAGATCGGCGACGCCGCCTCGGCCGTCCAGGATTTCGCCAACGGGACGATCCTCGTCGCGCCGTTCGGCGATCTGTTTGTCTTTGCCGGCGAGTCCGGCACGTGGCGGGTGGTCGAGGCGCCGTAATCCCCGGCGCCTCCCTGTAATACTCGCTCCATGATTTGCCTAGTCGCGGATCGTGGGCGATCATTGCCTCCATGATCCAAACCGGACAACAAATCGAGAACTACCGCATCGACGGCGTCATCGGCCAGGGCGGGATGGGCACCATCTACCGCGCCACGGACGTCAACCTGATGCGCCCCGTGGCCGTCAAGGTGATGCACAACGAACTGGCCGAGGANCAGGCCTTCCAGAGCCGATTCCTGCAGGAAGCCCGCGCCGCCGCCCGACTCGACCATCCGTCTATCGTTCGCATCTACCACTTCGGCCGCGAGTCCGGCCTGCTCTACATCGTCATGGAGCTCATCGACGGGCTGAGCCTGGGCGCGTATCTGCGCCAACTGGCCAAGCTCAACCAGGTCGTGCGCCTGGAGGAGACGCTCTCGCTCGTGGCCCAGGCGGCCGATGCGCTCGGCTATGCCCACCGGCAAGGGGTCATCCACCGCGACGTGAAGCCGGACAATATCCTCGTGAAGCGCCTCGACCGCGCCGACCGNCCCGGCGACCCGCCCCTGCGGGCCATGGTCACCGACTTTGGCCTGGCCAAGTTGCTGGAGGCCGATCAGGACTCCCAAACCGGCCTGCTGATGGGCACGCTGCCCTATATGTCGCCGGAGCAGGTGCTCGACCTGCCGCTCGACGGCCGCTCCGATATTTACTCCCTCGGCGTGGTCCTCTACCAGTTAGCCACCGGCAAACTGCCGCTGGACATTCGCACGCCGGAACGGGCTATGCAGGCCCACCAGTATGAGGAGATCCCCGCCCCGCGTGAGGTGCATGCCGGGGTGCCGGCCGGCGTCGAGGCTGTCATCCTGCGCGCCCTGAATCGCCGGCCGGAAAACCGCTACCAGACGNCCGAAGAACTGGCCGCCGACCTGCNCCGGACGGCCGCTTCGCTGGGCAATCAGGAGGCGCAGGCCTTTGCCCAGGATACCGACTCGGTCATCGTCAGCATGGTGACGGAGTTTCCGACCCCTGTCCGGCGACTGGAATGGGACATGCGACCGCGCGTGATCGAGGGTGAGGGCGTGGCCCGCGTGTTGCTGCGCAACAAGTCACCCAATGCCCAGTCTGCCAGCTTGACAATGGAGACGCCGGAAGGCGGCTTGTATGTGGATGCCCCCCAAAAGCAGATCACCCTCGTTGCCGGCCAGCAGGGCGTCGTCGATTTCTACCTGCAACCGATGAAAAAGCCATTGTTCGGCCGCGAGCGAACATGGCCCTACATCGTCCGCGTCACGCCGTCCACGCCCCAGGGCCAGCCACCGCCGGCGATGGACGGGCAAGTCATCGTCCGCCCGCAAGTGCCGCTGTGGCTGGGGTTGTTACTGGTTGTGTCATTTGTCGCGCTGTGCGTGCTGGCGTTTTGGTTGCTCGGCACTTTGCCGGCGCTCAGTGCCCTGTATCCGTAGACAGNCNCGNCTAGTATATCGCCGTTAGGGTTGCTCTAGTCCGCCAGCCGATAGCCAACGCCCGGTTCAGTCAGGATGAGCCGTGGTCGCGATGGGTCGTCTTCAAGTTTTTGTCGCAACTGGGCGAAATAAACCCGGAGATAGTGGGTTTCCTCGATATATTCCGGCCCCCAAATCTCGCGCAGGATCTGTTTGTGAGTCAGCACTCTTCCGGCATGCTGGATGAGCAAGCGCAATAGTGCGTACTCGGTTGGCGTTAGCTTTACAGGTTCGCCATCGCGCGTCACTTGTCGCCGTGAAAGATCGACCTCAACCGTTCCGCTCTTGAAGATGTGTGACTGGGGACCGGGGTGGGCGTGACGTTGCGCTACGCGCATTCGAGCCATCAATTCTTCAAGGCTAAATGGCTTGGTAAGATAGTCATCGGCGCCCGCGTCCAGAGCGGCTACCTTGACTTCATCGGCATCGCGCACCGACAGGATGATAGTCGGCGTTGGCGTCCACTCGCGCAACCGCCGCAAGACCTCTAACCCATCCATATCGGGCAGACCCAGATCAAGAATAATAACATCAGGCCGAAGCTGGGCAGCCCGGCTGATTCCCTCCCGCCCGGCTGCTGCTTCATGCACTTCGTAGCCGTTCGCCTCCAGGCTGATGCGAAGAAACCGGCGGATCTGCACTTCATCGTCAATGACAAGGACGCGTTGGCCTGGGTTCATGTGTTCGCCTCCACCACTGGGGGTGGCGAACCCGTCATGGGGATCCGGACGGTAAACCTCACACCCCCTTTCGTTTGGTTCTGAACCGTCAATGTTCCGCCGTGAGCTTCTACCAACCCTCGAGAAATAGGCAACCCCAGCCCCGTACCGGTAATCGGCTGACCGGGAATGCGATAAAACTTGTCAAAGATTCGCTCCATATCATCAGATGGGATAGGTGGGCCGTCATTCGAAACTGTGATTTCACACATGTTATTGTCTTGCCTGACTTTGATGTGAATGTGCGTGCCGGTGGGCGTGTAGAGACAGGCATTATCCAACAAATTGACTAATACTTGTTCGATCAACGCGAAATCGAGTTTTATAAGGGGCAGGTCCGGCGGAACATCGATCGCGAGATGTCTTTCCTTCAGACAAGTTTCGAGACGGTGGGCGGCCACGCCGATAATTTCGCGCACNTCGCACCACTCCAGTTTCAATCGCAAACGACCGCTTTCAAGTCGCGACATATCGAGTAAATTTTCCACCAGCCGATTGAGCCGTTCGGAAGCGTCCAGGATATCCTGTGTAAGCTGCCCGCGTGCCTCATCGGCTGGCTCCTTGGCCCCCTGCAAGAGACTATCGGCCGCGCCTCGGATCGTGGCAATAGGCGTTCGCAATTCGTGCGAGATCGAGTTCAGCAATGCCGCCGACAACCGCTCCGATTCACGCAGAAGAGCGGCTTGCTCGGCCGCTTCGTCCAAGGTTTCGCGCTCCACGGCCAGGGCAATCTGGCTGACGAATGTTTCCAGCAGGGATTCCTGGTCAAAGGGCAATCGTTCCGGAGATCGGCGGCGAATGCCGATTACGCCGACGATGCCACTGGGTGTGCGCAACGGGTAATAACGAGCCGACGCATTTGGCAGGGTGTCGGTATTGCGTCCGGCGGTGCGCCCGTGTTCAAATACCCAATTGGCAACTCCTAACTCCTTGTCGTCAAAATGGAGCGAGTTGCTGGGGTGGGGTGTGATAGCTGGCCCTTCTCCCTGCGGCAACAAAATGCCGACATCGGCATCGAACACGCGGCCGACCTGCTCGACGGCCGTCGCCAGAACCGCATCCATGTCTACCGCGCTGGCCGTTTCGTGAGTGAGCGCGTAGAGCGCCAAATTTCGCTCGGCGTTGAAACTCGCCTGNTGTTCGCGAATGCGCAGCCTGGCGGTNANGTTACCGGCAAACAAAGCAATGGCAAAATATAGCAATAACAGGGCGATATCCTGGGGAAGGGTGATATCAAGGGTGTACTGCGGCTCAATAAACAGGAAGTTCCAACTCAGCGCGCTGAGGAAGGCCGCTAACAAGGCCGGGCCGCGGCCCAGATAGACGGCAACCAGCAGAACAACCAGTAAATCCGCCAACCCGACGAGCTGATAGCTTGTAAGGGGGACAACAACGATCTCGATCAGTGTTACCAACCCGATCGCGCCCGCGGTCAGTAGATACCCTTTCCAGCCTGAACTTGTTTGTANACGTGGCAGCGAAGGTCGCCCTCGCCGGGGGCTTTCGCCCGGNGCTTCATCGCCGGTCACAACATAGACATCGATATCACCGCTCTGGCGGATGAGTCTATCGACGTAGGAGCCGCCATTCCAGACCTCGTCCCATCGCGTGCGAAGGGGCTTGCCAATCACGATCTGGGTGATGTTGCGCCGGCGAGCGAGCTGGAGCAAGGCATCCGGTACGTTATCGCCAGTGATGGTAATCACTTCTGCGCCCAGAGTTCGGGCCAGTTCAAGGTGGCGAACGAGTTCCGATTGNTCTTNTGCGGATAGGGGATTCGATTTCTCCACGTGGACGGCCAACCACGACGCTTCGAGGTTATACGCCATCCGGCGTGTCCAGCGTATCAGGCGTTCGGAGAAGGGGCCAGGGCCTACTGCTACCATTAGCCGTTCGCCGGCTTTCCAGGGCCCAGCGATGCGCTTCAGTTCCATGTAGTCCTGAAGCTGGTGATCAACGCGCTCGGCCGCCAGCCGCAACGCCATCATGCGCAGGGCTGTCAAGTTGCCGACGCGAAAGAAATGCTCGGCGGCCACGCTGACGCGTTCGGCCGTGTAGACCTTGCCCTCGAAGAGTCGCTTGCGTAATTCCTGGGGGGTTAGATCGATTAGTTCGATCTCGTCCGCCAAATCGATCAACGAATCGGGTACAGTTTCGTGAACGGTGATACCTGTGATCTGACCCACGGCGTCGACGCGACTTTCAAAGTGTTGGACATTGATCGTCGTGTACACATCGATGCCCGCTTCCAGGATATCCATCACGTCCTGATAGCGCTTGGCNTGGCGTACGCCGGGAACATTGGTGTGAGCCAGCTCGTCCACCAGCACCAGATCAGGCCGGCGGGCAAGCACCCGATCGAGGTCCATTTCTTCAAGCGTCGCGCCGCGATAGTCAATTTGAAGGCGCGGGACGATCTCAAGGCCTTTCAGGAGCTGTTCCGTCTCGCTCCGTCCGTGGGTTTCGACAATGCCGACAACGAGGTCTACGCCGTCGGATTTAACACGGTGCGCCTCTTCCAGCATGGCATAAGTTTTGCCGACCCCCGCAGCCATACCGAAAAAGATCTTTAGTTTGCCTTGCCGGCGTCGTTCTTCCTCTTTGTGGATCGTCGCCAGCAGGGCATCAGGATCGGGCTGTTCGCGCTCCATAAGTGCCTACACANTTATTGTAAACGATCGAGNGCGATGTTGAGAAGGAGAACGTTTACCCGCGGCTCGCCGAGGATGCCGAACTGTGGNCCCTCGACGTGCTCATCCACCAGAGCGGCNACGCGCGATTCATCTAGGCCACGCGCGCTGGCAACNCGGGCGACCTGTAATCTGGCGGCCGCGGGACTGATATGTGGATCGAGACCGCTGGCTGAGGCATATAGCATATCGGCCGGGACAACTGTGTCTTCGTGCAGGCCGTTCGCCTGGCGAAATTGAATGTCGCGTCGCGCCACGTTTTCGGCCAGCGTGCTGCTGGTTGGGCCAAGATTGCTGCCGCCAGACGGCATTGTCCCGTAATCGGTAGCGGATGGACGCGGCCAGAAGTAACGGGGATTGCCATTGGTTTGCCCGATCAACGCCGAACCGATCGGTTGATCTGGATCACCCACTAAACTCCCGTTGGCTTGCGCCGGAAAAAGCACCTGCGCGATAGCCGTGACGGCAAGGGGGTAGGCCACTCCCGTCAGGGCCGTCAGTATCNCCAGCATGAAGAACGCAGTTCTGATCAACTTTAACATTCAACATTTCCTCCCCTTTGCCGGCCGATTAGGCGCGTAGAGACGATCGATTGCCCTTGTTCATCAGTTGGCTCATCAAGTCCGGTATCTTCTAAATTCATGATCAGCCGGCCGACGCAATCACGCGGTTCGGGCATCTGTTCCAGGGCATCACTCTCCCGCGTAATCCAGATAGTGACGAGGCCGTAAAAGAACAACAACCACACGATCTGCAGCCACATGTCAGATTTCGCAGAAAGCGGAAGCCTGGCTTCCGCCACTAGAAAGAGGATGGAGCCAATGCCCATAAGGGCCAGCATTTTCCAGTTCGGCAGTCTATGAGTCATGGTCTTTCTCCTTATGCAAGACCCAGAGCGGTGATCACCAGATCGATTACCTTGATGCCAATAAATGGCATGATCAATCCGCCCACACCGTAAATCAGCAGATTGCGCCTCAGCAGGGCTGAAGCACTCATGGGCTGGTAGGCAACCCCCCGCAGGGCCAGAGGAATGAGGGCGACGATAATGAGCGCGTTGAAGATGATTGCGCTCAGGATGGCGCTCTGCGGTGACTCCAGCCGCATGATGTTCAGTGCGGCCAGCGGTCCCGCGGCTGCGCCATCAGCCATATAGAGACCACCAAAGAGAGCGGGAATGATGGCGAAGTACTTGGCCACGTCATTGGCGATGCTGAATGTCGTCAGCGCCCCGCGGGTGATGAGCAATTGCTTGCCGATCTCGACGATCTCGATCAATTTCGTCGGATCACTGTCCAGATCGACCATATTGCCCGCTTCACGCGCGGCTTGGGTGCCGGTGTTCATGGCGACGCCAACGTTAGCCTGGGCCAACGCTGGCGCGTCGTTGGTGCCGTCTCCAGTCATCGCCACCAGATGCCCGGCGGCCTGCTCCTGACGTATCCGCCGCAGCTTGTCTTCCGGCGTGGCCTGGGCCATGAAATCATCAACACCCGCCTCGGCGGCAATTGCCGCCGCCGTCAGCGGGTTATCGCCGGTGATCATAACTGTGCGAATGCCCATCTTGCGCAACTGGGCAAAACGATCGCGCATGCCGCCTTTTACGACATCCTTGAGCTCGATGACTCCTAAAACGTCCTTGCCTTCCGAGACGACCAGAGGTGTCCCGCCTTCCTTGGCGATTCGATTGACGAGCGCATCAACTTCGGCTGGATACAAGCCGCCAGCCGACAGGATGTGTCGTTGGACTGCGTCAGCTGCCCCCTTGCGGATGGCGACGGCCTGTTGCCCTTTTTGACTCGGAAAATCAACCCCGCTCATGCGCGTTTGGGCACTGAATGGCACGAACAGGGCGTGTGGTTCGGCCAATTCCCGTCCTCGTAACGCATACCGCTCTTTGGCCAGGATAACGATCGAGCGGCCTTCGGGTGTCTCGTCGGCCAATGACGAAAGTTGAGCGGCATTGGCGAGTCGTTCCTCGTGGAAACCCGGAGCGACGTGGAAGGCTGT
>JAACJX010000164.1 GCA_014237545.1 Ardenticatenia bacterium
CCATCCACCGCCTCGGCGGCGCGGCTGCCCGACAGCGTCAGGCTGATCTCCTCCATGTCACTGTAGAAGCCGAAGCTGCGCGTCTTGGCGACCTGGTCCTGCAACTCGTAAGTCAGGCGCAGCATGAACTCGGCTACCGACAGCATGGAGCGGGAGATATCGCAGATAAGCACCAGGCTGGGTTTCAGCTTCTTGCGCCTGTACTTCAGTTCCATGGGCACGCCGCCGTAGCGCTGATTGGCCCGGATCGTTCCCTTTGAATCGAAGCGGCCCGCCTTGCCGCGCTTGCGCCGCAAGGCCGCCCGGCTGCGGAGTTGCGTTACCAGTCGCTGCACTTCCTTGCGCAGCAGGTTNGCTTCNTCTTGCGACAGCGCCTCGAACGGCTTGTGCATCAGGTCGGAGCCGTAGAGATCGTCGGGGCGGTTGGCCCGNTGCTCGGCAATCTGGCGGCCGACGCTCTGGGCGACCTGTTCGGTCAGNGCCTCGCGNTTNGCCTCGACAACGCCCATCAGCTTCTCGATNGCCTCCTGGCTCATGCCCATCTCGGCCAGCNGCTCCATCAGTTCGCGCAACTGGTCTTCCAGGTGGGCCATGCCCATTTGCTGCAGCATCCGCCGCGTCACCCAGTTGGCCTCCTGCTGGCTGTTGGCCNATTGCACGNCCGCCCGCTCGGCCAACTGCTCCAGCTCTTCCTTGGTCGGCCCCTCGCCGCTGGTGAGCCAGTCCATCAGGGCCTGCANCCGGCCGCTCAGAGCCTGCAGCGCGGCCTTCAGCATATCCTGCTCGTCCTCGCTCAGATCCTCCAGTGCGTTCTGCATCGGCGGACCGCCCGCGCTGAAATAGAGCGGGAAGAGCTCCTCAAATACCGCGAAATCGTCAGATTCTTTAACCAGAGTCGTTCGTAATGATTGGCGAAACAGTTCCTTGTCGGTGATGCCCAGTACTTCGATGGCGCGCATGGCGTCGGCCGATTCAGCCATCGACACGCGTACGCCGGCGGCTCTCATGCCGCGCACGAATTCGATTATCCGGTCGTCCATAGTTCGCCTCGCCTGATGTTCATGTAGGGGCAGGTTTGCAACCTGCCCCCGAGACAGGGCGGGTTACAAACCCGCCCCTACCGGTTGGCCGGTCCGCGACGTCCGCCGTTGCCCAGCATGCGCCGCGCCTTCTGGACGTCGGCCTCATACTTCAGCAACACGGTCAGCGTGTTGTTCATCGTCTCTTCGTCAATAGTCCGGGCATTGAGCGCCACCAGGGCCCGCGCCCAGTCGAGNGTCTCGCTGATGCTCGGCACCTTGCGGAGGTCCATGTTGCGCAATTGCTGNACCGTGGCCACCGCCTGCCGCGCCAGTTCGGGCTTCAGGTCGGGCACCTTCAGGCGCACGATATCGAGTTCGGCTTCCAGGGTGGGATAACCGACGTAGAGGTAGAGGCAGCGGCGCTTGAGCGCTTCGCTCAGTTCGCGGGTATTGTTGGAGGTCAGGAGAACCATGGGTTGGTGCTTGGCGCGGATAGTACCCAGTTCGGGCACACTGACCTGGAAATCGCTGAGCACTTCCAACAGAAAGGCCTCGAACTCCACGTCGGCGCGATCGATCTCGTCAATCAACAGGACGACCGGCTCGTCGGCGGTCAGGGCTTTCAGCAACGGCCGCGGGAGCAAAAAGTTCTCCGAGAAGAAGACGTCCTCTTCCTGCGCCAGGCGACTGGCCGCCTCGGCCAGGCTATCCACGTCGCCCAGAACGTTGCGCAGGGTGTCGCGCAGGAGCTGGGTATAGAGCATCTGCTTGGCATACTCCCACTCGTAGAGCGCCTTGCTCTCGTCCAGGCCCTCGTAACATTGCAGGCGAACGAGCGGCGCGCCCAGCGCGGCCGCCCACGCTTTGGCCAGCTCCGTCTTGCCCACGCCCGCGGGGCCTTCGGCCAGTACCGGCTTGCATAACGACTGGGCCAGGTAGATCACGGTGGCGATCTCATCCGACGGGATGTACTGCTGCTGGCTCAGTCGCTGGCCTACATCGGCTCTGTCTTTGAACATCATTCGCATGGTCTCCGTTTTTAACATGCAGTCCGGCCGNAACCGGAACCATCAACCAATACAATGTGGAGCGTGATTGTAAGAACAATCGGATAAAGCGCAAAAGGTTGGCGGGTGTTCTTATTCAGCCTTTACCCGGCTTNGGATGAGGCAACGTCGTGGGCCAGAAAATACCAGTTGTCGACTTCCGTGAAGCCCAGGCTGTGATAGAGGCTCATGGCCGCGTGATTGTCGCGCCAGACGCCAAGCTGCACTTCGGTCGCACCGCGGCGCCGCAAGTTGTGGAGGGCCGCCAGTAATAAGCGGCGGCCATGTCCCATCCCCTGGTAGGCGCGACCGATGCCCAACGGCTCCACGCGGCCGGCCCCTTCGGCCGTCATCTCGTGCCAGATCACCCCGACCGGTTCACCCTCGATCGTGGCGAAGAGCAAGTCGTCGGGGCTGGCCAGCGCCGCGGCGACCTCATCCTCCGTATACGGCTGCGACCAGGGCTTGCCGGCGAAGCTGTCGTCGTATATCCGGCAAAAGCGCGAGACAGCCTCGCCGTAGGGGTATGCGATCAAATCAGAAGGCGGCCCTTCCGGGAGTTGCGGTAAATCAGATAATTCGCCGAGGGTCAGGAGGCACTCTTCGTGCTCGACATAGAAGTCTCGTTGTAGCAGAANCCGCGNGACCTCATCATCGAGGCTGTCGACGCGGCTGGATAACTGGTCGATCCCGCGGGCGTGAGCCGCCTGTTGGACGTGGCGCAGCAACGCCGTGCCCACCCCCTGCCGGCGGCGCGCGGGAACGATCCCACCTGTCAGGTCAAAGACGCCCGGCAAGCCCGGCACGGGGTCGGCCGCCGCATAGCCGGCCAGCCGCCGCCCGCGAGCGACGACCCAGGCGCAGCCGCCGGTCTCCAACCGCTCCTCCATCTCCTGAGTCCACGCCAGCAACTGTCCGGCGTCCGCCGGCTCGATGGCGGCATGGACGACGAAGAGGGCGGCCGTTTCGTCGGGTCGTAATTGGCGTATGTCGTAGGGCGTGAAAGGAGTCACCTTGTTGAATTTCTCCATATTCGATCGACTGACGCAATTCTAGCTGAGAGGTTGACCATCCGCCGCACCGGTGCTAGAATTCCCTCCGTTGCCCTCATCGTCTAGGGGACCAGGACGTGGCCCTTTCAAGGCCAAAACCGGGGTTCGAATCCCCGTGAGGGCACAGCGCAGCCGCTCTATACTCAAGAGCGGCTGTTTGTTTTCCCCACCTTGACTTCTTTTTCGATTCAGTGAAAGATCAGGATGAACTGTTAGCCGATGGCTGACAGAGTACAATCGAAAGGGGAGTTAAATATGACGAATAAGTTGGCAGGGAAAGTCGCGCTGATCACCGGCGCCAGCGCGGGCATCGGTTATGCCGCCGCCCAGGCACTCATGGGCGAAGGGGCGAATCTGGTCCTGACCGCGCGGCGCGAGGAGCGTCTGGAAGCCCTGGTGAAGGAAGCGCGAGCATTGGGATCAGAGGTTATTTACGTCCTTGGCGACGCGCGCGAGGAAGAGACGGCCAAGCAAGCGGTCCAGGCCGCTGTGAATAATTTCGGCCGGCTNGACATCCTCATCAACAACGTCGGTGTCGGCAACTATAAGGACATCGTCGACACGAGCGCCGAGGAGTACGACGAGTTGATGGATACCAACGTCCGCTCCACCTTCCTCTTCACTCGCTACGCCACGCCGATTATGATCGCGCAGAAAAGCGGGACGATCCTGATGATCTCATCTATGGCCGGCGTCTACGGCTTTCCGGGCGAATCTGTCTACTGCATGACCAAGTTCGCCCAGGTCGGCTTTGCCCAGGCCCTTGATAAGGAGCTGCGACCGCACGGCATCAAGGTCGGCGCGATCTGCCCCGGCGGTGTCAAGACCGAGTTCGCGTTGGGCAAAGGGCGCACGGAACAAGGCGTGGCCGAGTCGGATATGCTCGAACCTGAGGACGTGGCCGGCGCCATTCTCCTGGCCTGCACCCAGTCGCCCGGATCGCGCATTATCGAAGTTCGAATGCGCACCATGGGCGAGGCATTAGCCTGATTGCGCTCAGCTGACCAATCCNGTTACAATCGCGAGGAAGTGAGGAGATAACAATGCGCCTGGGTCTCATGCTCGGCTACGCCGCCGGGAAAATTGAACTACCGATTGANCTGGTGCGCGAGGCTGACCGGCTGGGCGTCCATGCCGTCTGGACGGCCGAGGCCTACGGCTCCGACGCCGTGACGCCGCTGGCTTGGCTGGGTGCGCTGACGGAACGCATCAAGCTGGGGACGGCTATCATGCAGATGCCCGGTCGCACGCCGGCCAACGCGGCGATGACGGCCATGACGCTCAACCAGCTGTCCGGCGGCCGCTTCCTGCTAGGGCTAGGCCTTTCCGGGCCGCAGGTCGTCGAGGGCTGGCACGGCGTCAGCTATGCCCAGCCGCTGGCCCGCACCCGCGAGTACGTCGAGATTGTCCGGCGCATCTTTCGGCGCGAATCTCCCCTCACCCACGAGGGTCGGCACTACCAGATCCCCTATCGCGGCGATGACGCCACCGGTCTAGGCAAGCCGCTGAAGAGCACGCTGGCGGCCGATCCGACTATTCCCATCTATCTGGCGGCCATCGGCCCCAAGAACGTCGAGCTGGCGGCGGAGATCGCCGACGGCTGGCTGCCCATTTTCTTCGCGCCGGAGCGGTATGACGCGGTATTCAAGCCTCACGTCGAGGCGGGGCTGGCCAAGGCCGGCAAGACGATGGATGACTTCGACATCGCGCCCACCGTATCGGTGGTCATCAACGACAACCTCGATATCGCCTACAACATGCTGCGGCCGTTTCTGGCCCTTTACGTCGGCGGCATGGGCGCGCGTGGCAAGAACTTCTATTACGACCTGGCCGCGCGCTACGGATTCGAAACGGCGGCGACGGAGATCCAGGATCTCTATCTGGCCGGAGACAAGGGCGCGGCGATGGCTCGCGTGCCGGCTGAGNTGATCGATGCCGTGGCCCTGGTCGGCCCGCGGGAGCGCGTCCGCGAGCGGTTGGCCATCTGGCGCGACAGTCCCGTGACGACGCTCAACATGACCGTGTTCGACGTGGAGACGCTGCGGACGATGGTCGAGCTGGTCGAGGAATTGGCTTAGCCATTATGAACGCGGAGCGGGAAGCCGTCTGGCAGGCGCGCAATGAGCCAATCGACATCACCGGGCGCGAGGCGCTGCTGGTCGAATTGATCGCGGCTTTGGCCCGCCTGCGGCCGCTGACTGGCAAGCGGTACAACCGCACCATGCAGACCTTTGCCCGGCGCGGGTTGCCGTGGCTATCGAAGGGCCAGGTGTTGGCCGCCTATGAACAGTTGTGCGCCGCCGGCTTTCTGGAGTTCGATCCCGACGTCCGGGCGCACTTACAGATGAAACCGATGCGCACCCAATCCGGCGTCTCGGTCGTCACGGTGCTCACCAAGCCCTACCCCTGCCCCGGCAAGTGCATCTTCTGCCCCACNGACGTGAGGATGCCTAAGAGCTACCTCCACGACGAGCCGGGGGCGCAGCGCGCCGAGCGCCACGGGTTCGACCCTTACGCGCAAACGGCCTCGCGCTTGCGGGCGCTGGAGAAGATTGGCCACCCGACGGAGAAGATCGAACTGCTCATCCTCGGCGGCACGTGGTCGAGCTACCGGCGCGACTACCAGGAGTGGTTCGTCAAGCGCTGTTTCGACGCGCTGAACGGCTTCGAGGCCGGCACGCTGGCCGAGGCGCAGGCGGCCAACGCCACCGGTCGCCGGCGCAATGTCGGCCTGGTGGTCGAGACGCGGCAGGACCACGTTGACATCGATGAGTTGCGCTGGTTTCGCTATCTGGGCGTGACGAAGGTCCAGGTTGGCATCCAGACCCTCGACGAGCGCGTACTGGCACTGAACAAGCGCGGTCACGACGTGCAGAGCACACGCGACGCGTTCCGGCTGCTGCGGCTGGCGGGGTTCAAGATCCATGGCCACTGGATGGCCAATCTGCTCGGCGCGACGGTTGCCAGCGACATCGAGGACTTCGGCCGCCTGTGGAGCGACCCGGCCATTCGGCCCGACGAGCTCAAGCTCTACCCCTGCATGCTGCTGCCCAACGCCGAACTCCATGACTACTGGTTGCGCGGCGAGTACACGCCCTACACCGAAGAGGAGGTCATCGACGTGCTGGCGGCGTGCAAGGCCCAGGTGCCGCGCTACGTGCGGCTCAACCGCGTCGTGCGTGACTTCCCAACGACCAACGTCGTGGCCGGCAACAAGAAAGCGAACCTGCGCCAACTGGCCCAGAAAAGACTACACGAAGAAGGCCGCCCTTGTCGCTGCATTCGCTGCCGCGAGATCCGACGTGACGCTGTTCGTTTCGACGAGCTTGAACTGCGCGATCTGACCTATGAGACGGACGCAACAATCGAGCATTTTCTGAGTTATGAGTCGGCGGCCGACTTTCCGCATGAAGACCGGCTAGCCGGGTTTTTGCGTCTGTCGTTGCCCGACCCGGCCATCCTCCATCCCCTGCCCGAACTGGCCGGCCATGCGATGATTCGCGAGGTCCACGTCTACGGCCCGGCGCTGAACCTGGGCGATGACAGCCGGGGCGAGGCCCAGCACATTGGCCTGGGGACGCGCCTGGTCGAACGGGCCAGGGAGATCGCGCGNGCCGCCGGCTACCGCCGGCTCGCAGTAATCAGCGCCATAGGCACCCGGGAATATTACGCGCGGCTGGGCTTTGAATTAGACGGTCTCTACATGGCCTGCGCGCTGGATTGAGGTCTGAACCTGCAAAAAACTCAGGCCAATTCTTTTCTTTTGACCCAATTTGCGGCTATAGTAGCGGGCAATCGAGGAAGCCCATGTACCTGCAAAGTGGGAACAGCGGCCATAGGTCCGCACCTGCACAATTAAATAGCGCCATTAAAAACCTGGCGCTCGACGGCCGCGTGGCTACTGCCAGGGCCCCGCATTCGGCTGTGTTGGCTCGCTCACGCCTGGCGAGCCTGAACCTCATCCAGTTCAATNGCCGCCGGGCGGATTTCTCCGCGATTCGGCTATCCGCGCCCGACTAAAGCTGGGCGCAGAGACAGNGCCATGACTAATCCGCTACCCGCTACGACAAAACCAGGGTCGCCCATACCCATCCTTATTCGCGAGGCGCAGCCGGAAGACGCCGCGCCGCTCATCGCCTACTTTCGCCGGATTTTTGCCGAGCCGGGCATCAACCTTATCACCGAGGCCGACGAATTTTGCCCGCCGGTCGAGGCCGAATCGCGCGTCATCCGCGAGATGGCCCGCGCCGAGAACAGTCTTTTNCTCGTGGCCGAGATNGATGACCGTATCGTCGGCCAGTTGACGCTGGAAGGAGGCAAGCGGCGCAACGTGCGGCACGCGGCCGTCCTGGGCATCACTGTGGCTCAGGAGTGGCGCGGTCAGGGCGTCGGCCGCCAGCTGATGGCCCACGCCATTGGCTGGGCGCGGGCGTCGGGTATTATCACGCGGATCGAGTTGCACGTCTTCGCGCGCAACGAACGGGCGATCCGGCTTTATAAAGAGTTTGGCTTCGTCATCGAGGGACGGCGCCGGGAAGCGGTTATCCGCGACGGGGAATATCTGGACGATCTGGTNATGGGCTTGCTTTTTTGAGCCNGGTTTGCAGCAAGTGTCGAGGGGGCCAATGAAAAAATTAACCCGTTCTGAATGTCTTTCATTCATGATCGAGCGACCGCGGACCGGAAAGATCGCCACAACCCGGCCCGATGGCCGCCCCCACGTCGCGCCCATCTGGTTCGCGCTGGACGGCGACCAGGTGGTGTTCACGACCTGGCATGCCACCGTCAAAGCAGCTAATCTGCGCCACAGTCCGTGGGTCTCAATCTGCGTCGATGACGAGGCGCCGCCGTTCGCCTTCGTGAAGTACGACGGCACGGTTGAATTCTCCGATTCTGAGGATGACCTGCGCCACTGGGCAACCATCATCGCCGCGCGCTACATGGGCGCGGCGCAATCCCGGGCCTATGGAGAGCGCAATGCCGTGCCGGGCGAATTGCTCGCGCGTGTGACGTCCCATTCGATTCACGGGCAGGCCGACATCGCTGGCTGGTGAGCTCTCGCAGGCTGAAACGGACAACCTCGTAGGGGTACTTTGAGGACAAGCTGAAGCGCACTGGGGTACTCGGCCGCAGGGCAACAAGTGATCATTGAGCAAATTGTCCATATTTTGCACAATATATTTGTTGACAAAACATGGATATAGCGGTAAACTANGCTCGTAATATAAAGAAACGTGAACACATCTAGGTGAGTGATTTTTGGTTTATAAAGCGGTGGAGAATCAGGAGAGGGTGAGGATGAGCTTATTAATCGATTCATGGGAACACAGGCTCCTCGCGCAAGCCCACGCGCCGCTGGAGGATTTTCTCCGGCATGAAGTGGAACTACTTATCGATCAGGCGCAACGGCAACGCGCTTACTCTCAGTGCGAAATGGTCACTCGGGAGCACAGCCGCACTTTTTTCATCGCCTCTGCCCTGCTGCCGCAAGAACAGAAACAGGCCATGCGCGCCCTCTATGCTTTCTGTCGGGTAAGTGACGACCTGGTCGATCGTAACCCGGACAACAAAGCGCAAAGTTTGGCCGATTGGCGGCAGCGCAGCCTGCTCGCTACACCACCTGAAGACGACTTCGTCGCCTGGGCCTGGGTAGATGCCCGCACACGCTACCAGATCCCTCGCCAGTACGCCGAGCAGCTTCTGGACGGGATCGCGACGGACCTGACCCAGTCACGCTATGAGACCTTCGACGAACTGGCCCATTACTGCTACGCCGTCGCCTCCACCGTGGGCCTGATGGCCATGCACATCGTGGGCTACTCCGGCAAAGANGCNATCCCCTATGCCGTCAAGCTGGGCGTGGNCCTGCAGATGACAAATATCCTGCGCGACGTGGCCGAGGATTGGCGCAACGGCCGCCTCTACCTGCCCCAGAATGAACTCGCCGCCCATGGTTTGACCGAACAGGACATCGAAAATGGTGTCGTCGACGATCGCTGGCGCGCCTTCATGCGCTTCCAGATCGATCGCACCCGGCGGCTGTACGCCGAGGCGCTACCCGGCGTGGCCNATCTGGGCCGGCNAGGCCGGTTCGCGGTCGGCGCGGCGGCCGAGCTTTACCAGGCCATCCTGGATGATATCGAAGCCAGCGACTATGATGTATTTACCCGCCGGGCGCACGTGAAGGACAGCCGCAAGCTGTCCTTGCTGCCCGGAATTTGGTGGCGTTCGCGGACCGGCAAGTACCCGGCCCATCGGGCCACCCATAATGGATCTTAAGGATTTTGTGGGAGCTAGGAAAGTGATGAAAGAAAAGGTAATTATTATCGGCAGCGGATTCGGGGCGTTGGGCGCCGCCGCTCGCCTGGCGGCCAGGGGCTTCGACGTCGAGGTNTTCGAGAAGCGAGATAAGCCCGGCGGCCGCGCTTACGTGTACGAGCAGGACGGGTTCAAATTCGACGGGGGGCCAACGGTCATTACCGCGCCGTTCATGTTCGACGACATTTTCGCCGCCGCGGGTCGCAATCGCGATGATTATGTAAAATTCACCCCTCTCGACCCGTTCTATCGCATCTTCGACCACACCGGCCGGGCGTTCGACTACAACGACGACAGCCAGTTCATCGCCGACCAGATTCGCGACTGGAATCCGAAAGACGTTGANGGCTACGAGCGCTTCATGCGCTCGACGCAGGCCATATTCCAGAAGGGCTTCGTCGAGCTTGCCGACAAGCCGTTCCTGGGCGTGGGCGACATGCTGCGCGTGGCCCCGGATTTGATTCGCCTCCAATCGCACAAGTCGGTCTACAAGTACGTCTCGCAGTTCATCGAGAACGATTTCCTGCGCCGCTGCTTTACGTTCCATCCCCTGCTCATCGGCGGCAACCCGTTCGATTCGTCGTCGATCTACGCCATGATCCATTACCTGGAGCGCGAGTGGGGCATCCANTANGTGATGGGCGGCACGGGGGCGCTGGTGGACGCGCTGGTTCGGCTGACCGAGGAACTGGGCGGCCGCTTCCACTACAACACCGAGGTGGCGGAGATCGTCGTCAACGGCAACCGCACCAGCGGCATTCGGCTGGCCGACGGCACCATCCATCAGGCCGACCACGTCATCTCCAACGCCGATGTCGCCTGGACCTATTTGAACCTCATTCCCGGCAAAGCCCGCGGCGTTCGCAACAGCGATTTCCGCTACAAGAACCTGACGCGTTATAGCATGTCGCTGGTAGTCATCTACTTCGGCACCAAGAAGCTCTACCGCCATGACGGCAAGCTGGCCCACCACAATATCATCCTCAGCGAGCGTTACAAGGGGCTGCTGACTGACATCTTTGGCAAGAAAGAGCTGCCGCAGGACTTCTCGCTCTATCTCCACATGCCCACACTGACCGACCCGTCGATCGCGCCGGATGGTCACGAGGGCTTCTACGTCCTGTCGCCGGTGCCGCATCTGGGGGCCGATGTGGATTGGAAGACGGCGGCCAAGCCCTACCGCGACGCGATCATGCAGTTCCTGGAAGACAATTACTTGCCCGACTTGCAGGCCAACATCGTCTCCGAGCACATGATCGACCCGCTCCACTTCCGCGACACACTCAANAGTCACATGGGCGCGGCGTTCTCNATTGAGCCGGTGCTAACNCAATCGGCCTGGTTCCGGCCGCACAACCGGTCCGAGGACATCGACAACCTCTACTTCGTCGGCGCGGGCACACACCCCGGCGCGGGCTTGCCGGGCGTCTTGNCGTCGTCCAAGATCGCCGAGGATCTGATCGTTGCCGCCGCGTCGCCCCAGACCGCCCGCGGCGAGAAACAACTGGCGATGGGGTATTGAGACAATGGACAAGGCATGCCCCCTGCCCGTGGCCCAACCGGAAACCGGGCTAAAAGTTTTGCGAGGATTGGCGCGCACNCGNTCGCTGCTGACGGCGATGGAGATCATGCGCGCTGANGTCGGCCCGGCCTTCCAGATCACCCTGCCCGGCTTTCAGCCGGCGGTGCTGGTAGGCCCCGACAGTAACCGCCAGATCATGGTCAGCCAGCGGGCGCACTTCAGCTACCGCAAGTCGACTGACCCGGTGACGAAGCTGCTGCGCCACGGCGTGCTCGTAGTGGACGGTAAGCCCCACGATTACTTCCGGTCGCGCATGGAACCGGTGCTGCAAAAGCCACAGGTGGCTCGTCACGTGCTGGCCATGCAGGACTACACCGACAAGGTGACGGACGAATGGGACGANGGCGAAGTGGTCGATATGCTGGTCGAGATGCGTAAACTGGCGCTNCTCATCTTCATGGGNACGCTGGTGGACGTGGAATTCGGCCGGGATATGGAGCGCCTGTGGCGGCCGATCCTGCGCGCCATCAAGTACATCTCGCCTGGGCTGTGGATCATCTGGCCCGACATGCCGCGCTTTGGCTATGCCGACGCTCTGGCCCGGCTGGATGAGTACCTCTATGCCATCATCCGCGAGCGGCGCGAACGACTGGCGGCCGAGCCGGTGGGGCCGAATGNCGCCACGCCGCCGGTNGCCGGAGATTTGCTGACGCAGATGGTGCGCGATCCCCAGATGACCGATGATCTCATCCGCGATCAGATCTTGACCATGCTGATCGCCGGCCACGACACCAGCACGGCATTGCTGGCCTGGGCATTGCACCTGTTGAGCGAATACCCCGAGGTGATGGCCCAGGCTCGCGCAGAAGTGGACGACGTCGTGGGACAGGCTGACATCACCATCGCCCANGTCGACCGCCTCGAGTACCTGGACACCGTCATCAAGGAGACGTTGCGGCTATACCCGCCTATCCACGTGGGCAACCGCATCGTCAAGGATGACACGACGATCACTGGTTACGAGCTAAAGGCCGGCACGCGGGTGATGGCCTCGATTTATCTCTCGCACCGCGACGAGCGATATTGGGATGAGCCGCTGCGGTTCAACCCGGATCGTTTCGGGCCGGAAGGNGAGCGCGTGCCGCCGTTCACCTATGTGCCGTTCGGCGGCGGGCCGCGCGTCTGCATCGGNGCGACGTTTGCCCAGGTCGAGGCCAAGGTCGTGCTGGCCAGAATATTGCAACAATTCACGCTGGAGAGCGACGGCCGCAAGGTCCACCCGTACATGGGCGCGACCCTGGAGCCCCACCCCGGCGTCTTTCTAAGAGTTCAGAGGAGAGATCAATAACGATGACCTATTTTGGTTTTTTGTTGCGGTTCCTGGTTATCCCCATCATTATCCTGTTGGGCGTGACGTATTGGAACCAGAAGCGCGGGCGCAAACGGGCCCAGGAATTGAGCAGCACGTCGGCNTGGGTTGCCATCGCCGTCCACGTCTTGATCGCCGTCGTCTACACCACGCCGTGGGACAACTATCTNGTGGCCACCGGGGTGTGGTGGTACGACCCCGACCTGGTGACCGGCATCGTCATCGGCTGGGTGCCGATTGAGGAGTATACCTTCTTCGTCTTGCAGCCGATNCTGGTCGGCCTGTGGCTGGTGCTGTTGTCGCAAATCCTGGAGTTNNCCNCCAAGCCGCTGCGGGCGTCGCTGCGTTGGTGGGCGCCNNTCNTGCTGGGCTTGCTTTGGATTTGGTCAGTNGTGATCCTGCTGGGCGGCGAGCAGGCNAGNACCTACATGGCCTTGCTGCTCGTCTGGGCCTTGCCGCCATTGATGCTCCAGGTCGCCTTCGGCGCGGATATCCTGTGGCGCTACCGAAACATCGTATTTCTGTCCATCGTGCCGCTGACCTTATACCTGGTCACGGCCGACGCGCTGGCGATCAGCTTCGGCACTTGGACCATTGACCCGGCCCAGTCGTTCAACATCTTCATCGCCGGCACGCTACCGATCGAAGAGTTCTTTTTCTTCCTGATGACCAATATCTTGCTGACTTCCGGCATGGTGCTGCTGTGGGCCGAGGAGAGCCACGAGCGACTGGCCGTCTATCGCGACCGGCTACGCAACCGGACGGCCAAAACAAACAGGATGGTTCAGGAAGGCTAAGGTAAATTCGTTTCGCCCATGATCCAGCGGTCCACCTCGCGAGCGGCTGCCCGCCCCTCGTGAATGGCCCAGACAACCAGGCTCTGACCGCG
>JAACJX010000357.1:0-9505 GCA_014237545.1 Ardenticatenia bacterium
CGGCAGCGTGCCCGATTTTCTGATGGACCAAATGCAGAATGGTGCCTTTATCGCCCACAATCCAGCCGTCATCAGGTGATACCATATCCAGATTCGGATCGAGGCTGCCGATGAGCGTCTGGAGGGCTTCATAGTCCCATTGCGACAGCTCTGCCGTCCGGTTATCGGCGATGGCATAGCCGACGGCTGTCATCGGGTCGTCCTCGACCAGCGCCGCCGCCACGTGCGTCCAGCCGAGCGACTTCGCTGCCTGCCACGTGCCGTTACCGGCCTCGATCTTGCCGCCCTCGCTTATGTTCACTACCAGCGGCTTCCGCTGGCCATACTGCGTCAGGCTGGCCGCGATTCGCTTCACGTCGTGACCTGTTCTCGCGTTGGCCGGGTCCAGGTGCATCTCATCTATGGGAAGCATTAAAGGCAAGAGGGAGGGGTGGATATTGTGTTTCATGAAATAATCTGTCCTTGAATAATAGCTATTATTTTATATTACTATATAATATCAATCAATATCCATTCTCCTCTAACAAATGGATCAAAAGAAAAAGCCCCGTCCGTTCAGGTCGGGGCTTTTTCTTTAGGAGGGTCGGTCCGGGGTGGGGTGGACCTTCGCAGGGATCTACTGAGTCGGCGCAACGGCCATCTGATTGCGATACATCTCAAGCAAGCGCCTCACGGCCGCCGAGCGATTCCCATCGCCAATCAGTTCCAGCTCTTCAATTTCAAAAGGGCGCAGCGTCACAGCAACGACCGGCAAATACTGCCCTTCGCCTGGAGCGCTCCCGTCCAGATGACGACGCCCGCGCCGCTGCTCCTTCTGATCAAATTCATCATCGTTCGACATAGATATTATTTTATCACATTAAACAATACTGTTTCAACTATTGCCCGGCAAAGACTCCCACTTCTCAACAAGTTCCCAGTAATTCCCGGTCACATACTTGTACATGTCCGTCTGCTGAACTTCCTTCCCCGGACTTTCCTTCTTGAGCGCCTCTTCTGCCTGATCCCGCATCCACATGGCCTGCCTCATCAGCGACTCGTGTGATTCCTTCAACAACCCGACCGATTTTTGTACACCTTGTGAAGCAGTTCCTTCCCCCAGCAGCATCATGAAAGTGAGCTCTTCAACCGCCGCCGTGATGGCCGTGGACGGCATGCGCGTACCGCGTCTGGGACGTCGGCCGACTTTACTCATGGTCTTGTCTCCTACAATATTAAATAATAGACAATGCCATTTTAATCGTCCGGCGCGGTTTCTGTCAATCGCCCATGCGTTCTATCCTCTTGCCCACAGTGCTTTCCCTTCGCAGGTCGTACCAGTAATCCGGCAGCACCCTCAACTCAAACGCCGCCGGCATGACCTTGTAGAGCAAATCCAGCCACTCCTCATCATCCCACTCAGGATGCAGCCAGGCCGTGGACTCGACCGTCTGACTGACCTCGCGCCGCATGCGGCAAATCACGCACTCCTTCAGAAATGGCCCGCCGAACAACCCTCCCGCACGGCGGCTGAATCTGGCCGCCTCCCGCGGCCGGCCGCAGTCGCACAGTGGGAAACATTCATCGGCCGGTCGCGCCGGCTCACCTGCGCGGCGTGGCGGGGAGTAACGCGCCGGTCGCGCGCTTTGCGAGGTGTGAAGCCACCCCCAAAACGCCGCTACCTCCGCTCGCTCGGCATCCGTCCGCGCCTGTCCATCCCCACCGCGCAACGGGTCGGCCGACGGCACGATCCGCTCCACGCACGGCGCGCAGAGCCGGCGACCGTGATATCGAATGATGCGCTCCGCGTCCGTGCGGCCGCACCCGTCACAGTGGAAGTAACCGGCGATCAGAAATTGAGCGTTGGCGGCAGTTCCCATCGCGCCCTTTCCGCTATTCAGCGGCCTCGATCTCCGTCACCAGAAATATGTGGTGCGCCAATATCCGCTTGTCCGGCCGCACCGGAATATCCCGCCACTCGTGCGGGAAACTTTCCCCCGGATTGCAGGTGATCAGTTGCACCGGCCGGCCCAGTTTCTCCTCGGCGTAGCCTACGGCCTTTTCCAACTCCACCTCGCGTTTCTCCGAAGCCTGTACCAGCCACAACAATCCTCGGTGTAAATTACCCATTTTGCCGACACCCTCATCCCTTCCCGTTGAGCACTTCCACCGCGTCGGCGCGGGCGGCGGTCAGCCAGTGGAGCAGGTCGGCCAGGTCGGCCGTCTCGCTCTCGGCGGTGATGCCCGCGGCTTCGAAGGCGTCGAGCGCCTTGCCCAAGGCCACGGCCGCCGCGGCGGCGCGGGCGTTCGAGTGGCCGCGGTAGTCGTACCAGTCGGCCAAAGCATCGACGGCCAGCTCGTGGAGGCGGTCGCCCGCGTCGGCCGGGTCAATGAGCGCCGGGTCGAGGCCGCCCTGCTGGAGTATGGCGGTCAGCTCGTTGCGGTCGCGTGCATAGCTGAGAAAAGCCATACTGCTCCAGAATTGGTCGATGAATCCGGTGATGTCTTCTGCTCTCGCGAGAGCCAGCAGCGGCCGAAAGGCGTCCTGCCCGGCGAGTGGGGCGCAGGCGGCGACGAACGCTTGTTTGACGCGCTCCTTGCGGGCCCGGGTGGCATCGTAGCGCATTGACCGCCACGTGGCGACCGGCGGTTGAATGGGCAGAGCGTCGTCGGCCGTCTCGTCAGCCGGGCGGGGCAGTCGGCCGAGGATTAGTCCCTTGCGCCAGTTGGCCAGGATTTGTTGGGCGTTGCGATAGCCGCTGGGCATCTGGTCGAGCCAGTCCTCGCGCCACGCGGCTGGAACCCAGCCGACGACCAGGCCGTCGCGCCGGCCGCTGCCGTAGAGGTGGCGCAGGTGAGCGGCGAGGTCGCGGTCGTTGGGAAAGTGGTCGGCTTCGCGGCTCCAGGGCAGGCCGCTATGCTCGGCCGCGAGCGTCGGGATGCGCTGTTTGAACAACTCAACCTTGGCGTCGAGGCACAGCCGATTGAGGCAGTGCTGGTTGTGGCGATGGGCGCAGCCGGCGCAGAGGGGCTGGACAATCGGTTCGCGCTCGTCGGGCCCGAGGAGGAAGGCGGCCGAGGCGGTGTCGAAGGTGGCGATCGCCTCAGGCAGGACCGCGCCGGCGTGGTCGAGGGCGCGGCGGGCGTAGTCGCGGATGGCATCGCTGGTGGTCTTGTCCGGGTTGGCGACCACATGGCGCATGAAAACCTCCGGGCGGGCAGGCATCCCCCACGGCTCGACCTTGTCGGACGGGTTCCAGTCGACGGCCGTGCCGTTGAGCTTGGCCTGCATTTCGACGACCGGCAGCAGCGCCAGCGCCTGCCGCTCGGACAGCTTCCGCTCGCGCACGGCTGTCTGCGCCTCGGCCGGCAGGTCCAGCAGCCGCACCTTGTTAGCCACCGTCGAGCGGTCGATCCCCCACTCGGCCGCCACCGTCTGCTGGTTGCCGCCGGCCGCCCGGGCCCGCTCCAGCTTCTCCGCCAGCAGCTCGGCCTGCTCGATGGGGTTGATGTCGCTGCGGTGCTGGTTCTCGCTCCAGACGGCGTCGAGCATGGCGTCGTCGTCATAGTCGTCGATGTGGACGGGGAATTCCTGAAATGCATGGGCGCTTTCCGATGCCAGGTGGCGGTAGGCCCGCAGCCGGCGGTGGCCGAAAGCCAGTTGCACGCGCAGCCCGGCCGGGAAGCCGTCGGCGTTGATGCGGTTCAACGTGGTGTAGAGTTCACCACTTTTCACCGGCTCGCCGTGGGCAAATACCAGCCGCCCGATCGGCACCTGCAGCAACCCGCGCCGCCGGATGTCTTCCGCGAGCGCGGCCACGTCGCCATAGTCCTGGCGGCGCTGGAATGGATTGTCGTCAACATGGTCAAGCGGTACGTGAATCAGCATGGTCTTGTCTGTCTCCTTAAACTGTTGGCGCGCCAACGCGATGCCCACGCCGGCGCGCCTGGTCAAAATACTCGCTACCCGCTGTATCCGGGACGGGCCAATATCGCGCCAAGCCTCGCGGCCAGCGCGGATTGGATATCGGCGTATTCAGGTTGCCACGCTACGTTGTTTAGCTGCGCCGGATCAGCGACCCGGTCGTAGAGTTCAACCTCCCCGGTTTCCGGGTGTTCAGCGTAAGAAAAATGGCCCCATTCGTCGCCCCCGGTTCTCAATCCCCGAAACGCCGGACGGAGCTGGCTTCTGGGTCCGGAACTACCGTGGCTCTCGATGTACGCCACTCCCTCCCACGGCGTGGCCGGCTCTTCCATCAGCGTCAGCAAGCTGTGGCCCAGCAGCGGCCGTCCGGGAGTCGCTCCCGTNGCCTCGACGATCGTCGCAGTGACGTCAAGTTGCGACACAACCCGCTCCTCGAGACGGTTTGCCGTCAGCCACGGCAAGCGGATGACCAGCGGGACGCGGGACGCCTCGTCGTAAATCATGTCCTTGTTCAATTGGCGGTGGCTTCCCCAGGAATAGCCGTTATCGCTCGTAACCACGATGATGGTATTGTCCAGTTGCCCCGTGTCGATCAATGCCTTGAATACGCTTTCGATACCCTGATCCACGCCCATGAGAGCCTGGTAAAAACGAACCCTTTCCTTCATGGCGCCACTCAACTTCCCATCNCTGATGGGTCTTGTGTTGCGTAGCCATGAAGGCTTGTCACTCACATCCGCCTCGTTGACGTTCGCCGGCAAGGGGGGAGGCATCAGATTAACGCGGGCGTTCTGCGGTAATGGTTTCGCTCTGAGATGCGGGTCCGTGGGCCACAGAAACAACGCCCATGGGCTTGAGTCCTCAGCCATTTCGTAAATGCGCTCCGCCCCGGCCGAGAACACCCACTTCGCCAAACCGCCACGGCCGTGGAACTTTGTCCAGCCGGGCGGTTGCTGGCGGCCTCTGGCGCGACGGCCGAACGAGTACTTACCAAGCAGATATGTCTTGTACCCGGCTGCCGCCAGCCACACCGGCAGCGTATTCCCCTCATCGAGGTTATCGATACCCCCGTTCCGGATGACACCGTTTTCCCGCGCCGGCACCCCNGTCAGCAGTCCGGCTCTCGACGGCGCGCAAATCGCGCTCGTGCAAGTGTTNTGCGTGAAATCACACCAGCCGCCTCGGGGCATGCTGCGGAGAAATGGCATGGCATATCCGCGAAGCGGCTCGCCGTGCTCGTCCACCAGAACCTTCCCCTTGGCGTCAAGACGGGTGAATTGTTCAGCCCAGGACTGGTAATCCTGATCATCGGTCATGATATGCAGGATATTGGGCCTGACCGTGCGCTCCCCTNTGGTTGCCNCCGGGGCTCCCGTCCGGCCCGCCTGTCCCAGAACCCGGAGGGGTCCGAACCCCAGCGCCGCTGCGCCCAGACCGGCCCCCGTGAATGTCAAAAACTCCCTTCGCGTGATTTTTTTGCTCATCGTCCTTCTTTCATTACCTCCACCAGTTCACTCGACTATTTGCCTTTTCGCCCGCGCTGCGGCGAGCCTTCGCTCCCTCTCGCTCACGGCGCGCCCGCTGGGCCTCGGCGTGATTCCTCACGGCCAAATCCGGAAACAACTCCTTCACCTTCGCCGCCAGCGTCTTGTGGTCGGGGCATCCATATACCCGCGCCAACTCCCGCCACGACGTTCCCTTCCGATACCGCTCCGCCACCTCCGCCAGCGGCAAAGAGTCGTAATCGAATCGTTTCGCCCTGATCCTCATTGCAATCCTCCACTTTCAATCTGCGCCGGCGCGTAGCCAAGCACACTCGCCGCCAACCCCTTCGGCAGCGTCAACTCCTCCGGCAGCTCTTNCCCGTGGTTCCGGTAATTCGATGTGCAAAACCACGCATCCCGCCCGCTCTCGATCGACAGCGCCTCTTCCCGCCACTCAGCCACGGTCGGAAAGAACGCCTGCGTATCCACCAGGTGCATCGCCGCCAGCAGCAGGATGTCGGCCGGCAGCCGCGTTCGCAGCATGTGCATCACGTAAACNGCCACCGTCTGCTCGGAAATCTCCGCCCGCGGCCANGCCGCGGCCATATACCGCAACACGTTCACGACCTCTTCCTCAGTTGCCATGCTGAATCCCTCGCCGTTCCAGATAGGAGTCAATGCCGGTCATTCCCTTCGGCCGCTGCATCGCCCCGTCCGGCTTCCCGGCCGCGCCGCGCCGCTTGCCGGCCAGTACCCCCGCGGTTACGTTCACGATCGACCTGGGCGCGACCACGTTGAGGGGTTTCTCTCGCTGCACCATCGAGCGCACCGCTTCCTGCATCGCCGACTCGGCCGCCTCCGCGTCCCACTCGGCGTCCTCCAGCACCTGCCGCAGGTGGGGCCACCACTCCCCTTTCAATTTCGCCAGCCCTTCCGGCGTCCCCGGATTTGGCCGCTTCAACCGCGTCACCGTGGCGAACTTTTCCTGTAACCGCCACACAGCCAGGGCCTGTGGCTCGTCCCCTTCACACAGATCCACCAGCACCCGCCAGGCCGCGATAACCGTGGTTTCNCCCCCGCCGCTGGACTGGGTTTCTTCTGGCTTTCCACTTGGTTTCTTACTGGGTTTCTGTGGGTCTGTCCCACAGACCACCCCCGGTCTGTAGGGCAGACCACCCCCGGTCTGTCTGACAGACCAGTACCGGTCTGCTACACTGACCACCTTGAGCGGTCTGTCCGACAGACCACCCCCGGTCTGTCCNACAGACCGCCCCTTTCCCGCNGCCTGTCTCGCCTTTTCCGTTCGCTTCCGGCCCTGGGCTTGCCGGCTCTCTGCCCGCGCCAGAATCAGGTCAAAGCGAACCTGCGATTCCTCGAGCTGGAGCGTCCACATNCGCCCGTGGTTCTGGGCGTTGTTCGGCGCCACCTCCACCAGGATGCCAAACCGCATCAGCTCGTTCAGCGCGCGAATCTGAGCCTCCCGCGACAGGCCCGTACCAAACTCGACCGGCTCTCCNGCCTCGTCCAGACGGCCGTTGCCGTTCATGAACTGGCTCACGCTGATGCGGTCCCGGTCCCGCTGGAACCCAAACGTGCGTCGCAGCGCGTAGTCCAGCGTCTTCCACTCGTCNCCGGTCAGAAACCNCATCAACTTGTCNGTGTACAGGTTCGGTTTCTGGTAACTATTCGGCAAAATCCGGTTCATCATTTCGGCTCCAGTTGCCGGCGGAGAATCTCCACTTCCGTCTCTCCGGCAATATCCTCCAGTGCATCCAGCGCCTCAGCCGCCTGGCCTATCGACACCAGCGCGATCGTCACCAGCGCCCTCTGCGCCGGCCCGCTCACGGGTCGCCTGTCAGCCAAGGGCTGCAANGCGTCGTTTGCAACCTGCAACGCCTGGGCCAGGTCCCTCAAAGCCCCTTGCTTTATCGCTAACATCTCCGCCAGAAGCGGCATCAGCTCTATCTCATTCGCACCACGACTTCCCTCGTCCCCCATCACAGCAATTCCCATGCTTTCCATGCCTTGCCGCCAGGTACGCGAGCGCGGAGTCCCCGTTCCGCNCCCGCTCCAGGTAGCGCTCCAGATCGCCAACAATCATCGGCGCGCCCGAGAACGCGAACGCCCAGAACACCTTGACGGCCGCTTTACGGTCGACCGCCCAGACTCCGATAAGCGTGTACAACACGCCGGCAACCACCGTCAGGGCCGTGAATGGCTCCAGCCACCCCTGTTTGTCCCCGCGCCTGATCACCAGCCGGTCGTAAGCCACGCTGATCAGGAACAAAGTACCAAATGCCAGTCCGTCCTTTTTGCTCATTTCTGCTCTTATCCGTTGACTGCGTCCTTAGGTATGATTTAATTGCGAGACCGTGCCGGTCGTCCCGCGACGGCGCAACCGGCACAGCCCACCCGCACGCCTTCAAAGGGTTACTGAAGACGAGTGCAGACACATACCACCCTTCGTGGAGGCGAGTTCTGCTATGCTGCTAGAAGACCGGTTTGAGGACTTTTTGGAGAACTGTCGCGGACAGTCGGAGCATAGTCGCCGCAACTACCAACAACGACTCAGGGAGTTTTTGCGGATTCATGGAGCCAAATCGGCCGCAGAGATCAAGCCCGCTGATGTCAACGCGTGGCATCGCGATCTGCAACGTCGTCGACTTGCGCCGGCCACGCTTGCCGGCTATCGGCAGGCGCTCAAGGCATTCTTCAACTACTGCGTCGATGTAGGGGATATTGCCAAATCGCCAGCTTCCCATCTCACCATCGGGTCATTTGCGTCCAGTCGCGCCGAAAAGCTGCCGTTCGAGCCTGATGTCCAGCGGGTTACGGAGTTGGCTCACCAATGGTTGGCGACGAATCATCCACAGCGCGTNCGTGATGCGCTTATCTGGCTCCTGAGTTATCAATCCGGCCCTCGCCTGGGGGAAATCCGCAACCTGCTACTGGCCGATATCAACTACTCGCTGCGCGCNGGGCCTGANACNTACGGGGTCTACCGCGTCACNTCAACCGGAAAAACCGGTCGAATAAGCATCCGCTACGCCGAAAACCTGGCCGACGCATTCAGGCACTGGATTNNGCTTCGCCCTGATTCANTGGTTCCAGAGTTGTTGACAACCACCAGAGCAACACGGCCGACAGCCGACGGAAAAATAGGCATTCGAGCGCTCACGCGTTCGGCCGCCAATCAGATCTACGNGAGTATCTGTTCCGCGGCCGGCGTATCGCCGCCCATATTCAGNCANGCCCTGCGCCATCGTCTCGGCCACACGACCACCCAGCAATTCGGCCCCAAGGTNGCGGCCATCTTGCTCAACCATCGCGACTGGCAACAATCGTCAACGGCGATAGCCTTCTATCACCACCCCGACGAAACCGATGCCAGCCGGGCCATTATCTCCACACACGGGGGGACCCAGGGCGAGTCCGAATTGCAGCACATGCGCAGGCTTTTCGGGCTCGAGGAATGAAGAAGGCTGGACAGGCATCAAGCCNNGTCCGGCACGCNTTTGNCAAGGTACACGATACAATATCGTGTACCTTGTTGNTTGGGGGTAATCGCCCAGGCGGCCGANCACGATTGGAAATCGTGTATCTCGCAAGGGATCGCGGGTTCGAATCCCGCCCTCTCCGCCAGGAAAGAAATCCACAGATTTCACCGATGACACAGATTAAAAACAAATCTGTGAAATCGGCGAAATCTGTGGATTTTTTGTTGCTTAATTGGCGACGGGGAGGGCCATCGCTTCGGCGACGAGTTCGGCCACGTCGCGGACCTGCATGGTGTCGCCGTGCTCGCGGTTGGCGTCGCTCATCATCGTGTTGCAGAAGGGGCAGCCGACGGCCAGGACGGCCGCGCCGGTGGCCTGGGCCTCGCGATAGCGGTTGGCGTTGACCGTCTCGCCGGTGATGCCGTGCTCCTCTTCCTTCCAGTACTGCGCGCCGCCCGCCCCACAACAAAACGAGTCCTTGCCGTTGCGCGGCATCTCCAGAAGCTCCAGGCCGGCGGCGGCCAGCGCGGCCCGCGGGTCGGCGATGATGCCGTTGTGGCGGCCGAGGTAGCACGGGTCGTGGAAGGTGACCTTCTCCAGCGTCTTGCCGTTGAGCCGNA
>JAACJX010000357.1:9510-11781 GCA_014237545.1 Ardenticatenia bacterium
CCNCGGCCGACGAGNTCGGCGATNAGCTGNGTGTGGTGGAAGACGGTGTAGTGGCCGCCCAGCTCGCCGTACTCCTTGCCGATGGTNGTGAAGCANTGGGGGCAGCTGGTGACGATGCGGCGCTCGTTGGCCCTGGCGGCGTTGAGCGTCTCGATGTTGGCCTCGGCCATGGCCTGGAAAAGCGGTTCGTTGCCGGCGCGGCGGGCGGAATCGCCGGTGCAGGTCTCGTCGTCGCCCAGGACGGCGAAGCTGACGCCGGCCTCNTGGAGAATGGTGGCCACGGCGCGGACGGTCTTCTGCGCGTCGGGGTTGAACGCGCCGGCGCAGCCAACCCACAGCAGGTACTCGTAGTCGGGATTTTCCTCGACGGTGGGCACCTCGAAATGCAGCGGCGCGGCCCACTCCATGCGGCTTTGCTGCGCCTGCCACGGGTTGCCCATGCGCTCCATGCCGACNAACGCGCCCTTGAGCTGCTCGGGGAATTCGCTCTGCATCATCACCTGGTCGCGGCGAATCTCCATGATATCGAGCATGGGGACGTTGCCGACGGGGCAGATCTCGATGCAGTGGCCGCAGGCCGTGCAGGCCCACACGGCGCTCTCGCTGATGGCGTAGTCGAGCAGTGGCGTCCCGTTGGCCGCGCCGGCGGCCAGGGCGGGCATGTTCTCGCGGATGTAGTAGCGTTTGTTGATCTCCAGCGCGGCCGGGGAAAGCTCCTTGCCGGTNTTGTAGGCCGGGCAGACTTCCTGACAGCGGTTGCACATGATGCAGGCGAAGGCATCGAGGATGTGCTTCTTGGGCAGGTCGTCGAGGTCGTTGGCGCCGAACTGCTCGATGGTCTCGTCNTCGAGATCGAGCTTCTTCATCTGCCCCAGGTAGGTGCGCTCCGGGCTGACCATGAAGTTGAGCGGCCCCATGAACAGGTGGGCGTGCTTGGTGTAGGGGAAGTAGGGCAGGAAGAGCAGGACAAGGCCGACGGCCAGCCACCAGAACACGTGCCAGCCAATGGTCAGGGCGTCGGTGGACAGGCCGCCGAGGAAGGTGCCGGCGATGAAGTTGGCGACGGGCTGCCACGGGTCGGGGCCGTGCTGGGCAACAGCGAACGACGCGCCAAGCAGGCGGGAGCCGACATGGGCCAGGATGAACAGGCCGACGATGAGCGAGTCAACGGCGATGCCGCCCTCGCGGACGCGGTCAAGCAGCTTGACGTTGTCGCGGATCTTCAGGGCCGGGTCCTGGGCGGCGAAGCGGCGNAGCAGGAAGTAGANGACGCCGATGAGCACGGCCGCGGCGAACAGGTCGGCCGCCAGCCGGAAGAGGTGGCCGATGATGTTGTCGGGGAAGAAATGGAAGCCGGGAATGAGACCCTCGAGAACATCGATGACGTTGACGAGGCCGTAGAAGATGAAGCCGAAGGCGACACCGTAATGGAACAGCGAGGTCAGCTTGCGGTGGCGGATGATGCGGCCCTGGGTGACGAGGGCGACGATGCCGGCCATCACGCGGCGGGGGAGTTCGTCAAGGTAGAGCTTGCCCTGGCCGCGGTTGATGACGCGGGCCATCATGGCGAAGGTGTTGGCCACGGCCGTGAGGCAAATGGCGACCAACAGCACGAACAGGATTCTTTCGAAGGGAGACAGCATNTCCTTCTTCCTCTCCTTTCGCCGCCGGCGGGGATTNGTGGGACGGCAGCGAGGCTTGTCAATGGGCCGGACGTGTCCGTAGCGGTAGTGTAGCCCACGCGGGGGCGCGGGCAAGGAAGTCGCCTTCCACCAGGATGACCGGCATATCTTGTAGAGAAAGCATCCGCAGATTTCGCCGATTACGACGATTAGTAATAGACCTTTATCACAATGGCTAATGCGTAACCTGGATCAAATGCCGTTCTCTAAGGATGGTTAATCTACGTGACACCATTATAACGCATGTCTGACGCACTGCATCATAACAAATGTCATGTGTTTGGGGTGAGGGGATAAGAAAAATGCGGCTGGTCGCTGTTTTTGCATCGTTCTCCCTGCGCCCACTAGGGAGTGACTAATATCGGAGGCATGGGATAATAGAGCGATGAATCAATGTCCACACTGTGCCAGCAGCCAGAATCAAGTCAAGAACGGTCACACGGCCGCGGGCACGCAATTAATCAAGTGTAAGAACTGTGGGCGTAAGTATACGACCACCCCCAAGGCCATCGGCTACGACCTGGCAATTCGCGAACGGGCCATCCGGCTGGCACTTGACGGCAACAGCCAGAGACAAGCCGCGCGTCAC
>JAACJX010000560.1 GCA_014237545.1 Ardenticatenia bacterium
CGATGATCAGCGGCCGTTCAGCGGCCCGCAGCAGATCGAACATGGCCTGCACGGCGTCGATAGGCGGCGGCACGGGCTGGATGGTGACCCGAGCCGGCATCCGCTCCGGGGAATCGACGGCGTTGAACAACACGTCGAACGGCAGTTCAACGAACACCGGGCCGGGGCGGCCCCCCAGAGCGGCGCGATAGGCCTCGACCATCTTTTCGGGGATGTCTTCGGTGCGCTCGATGGTGAAGCTGGCCTTGGTGAAGGTGCGGAACATCTCGACCTGCGGCATTTCCTGAAGCGCGCCCATACCCTTGGTCTTCAGCGGCGCGGCCCCGCCCAGCAGGAGCAGCGGGCTGCGGGCCTGGTAGGCGTTAGCCACGCCGGTGACGGCATCGGTGACGCCCGGCCCGGCGGTGACGAGGGCCACGCCTACATTGCGCGTCAGCCGGGCGTGAGCGTCGGCGGCGTGGGCGGCCGCCTGCTCGTGGCGGAAGTCGATGACGGTGATGCCGTGGTTCAGGCAGCCGTCGTAGATGGGCGCGACGTGTCCGCCGCAGAGGGTATAGAGGGTGCTGACGCCCTGGGCGGCCAGCGAGCGGGCGACGAGTTCGCCTCCGTGGGCATATGTCATGCTGGTTACCTCCTAGAGAACGAAGAAGCAACCACAGATTACACCGATTTCNCAGATTTTCCAGCAGATTGCGTGAGTTGCCTGTGGCGCGAGATTGCTATAGCGTGGTAGAGGATGAGCCGTCTGACGCTTCAACACTATGGCTCATACCACNGGGAGTTGCGCAATGGACACAAAGNTTCCCCCTGGTTTCACCATCGCCCCCTACCCGCGCTCGCGGGCGTTCGTCGTCGACGCGGCGCGGGTGGCCAGCGGCAAGCACATGATCCACGGTCTGGTCGAGTTCGACGTCACCGAGCCGCGGCGGCGGCTGCGCGAGCACAAGGAGCGCACCGGCGAATCGCTGTCGTTCACGGCTTTCATCCTGCACTGCGTCGGCGCGGCCGTGGCCGAGGANCGCATGGTCCACGCCTACCGCGACTGGCGCGGCCGGCTGGTGCTGTTCGACGACGTCGACGTCAATACGATCGTCGAGATCGAGCTGGAGGGCCAAAGCTTCCCACTCGTTCATATCGTTCGCGCCGCCAATCGCCGCAGCGTGCGCGAGATCCACGATGAAATACGGGCGGTGCAGGCCAGAGGAGATCGCAATTACGACGAACGGACCACCAATCTATTGCGTCTATACACCCGCTTGCCGGGGCCGCTGCGGCGGCTGGCCTACCGCGCAATGAAGGCCAGCCCGTACCGTATGCGAAGGATCGGCGGGACGGTCAGCCTAACGGCCGTGGGCATGTTCGGCGAGGGCGGCGGCTGGGGCATCCCCATCCCGATGTACACGCTCAACCTGACGCTCGGCGGGATCGCCACGAAGCCGGGGGTAGTTGACGGCCGCATCGAGCCACGCGAATATCTGAGCGTCACGCTGTCGTTCGACCACGACATTGTGGATGGCGCGCCGGCGGCGCGGTTTGCGAACCGGTTGAAGGGGTTGGTGGAGAGCGGGGATGGACTCGAGATGGTCCGCTAGCCAGCTTTCTAGCGGCAAAGTCGTCGGCACAGATTACGGATGGAGAAGGGCAAAGCGGTATAGTTTTGCCCACGACCGAACCTGTTTCAATCTCATACTATCCTATTGTCCTTGTGGTAAGATGACCTTCCCCGCGCGGGTTATCTCGCGAGCCAACTCAACGGCCTGCTCCCAGTTGTAAGACCGGCCGATGCGCCACTCCAGGGTGAAGACACTGGCGTTCATTTCGTGGCTGAGGCGTTCTCTCAAGGCAACCAACGCTTCCTTGTCCATGGGTAGCGAGGCGGAAGAATACTTTTCGCTGAGGTGGGAGAGGGCCCCGGCGAATCGTGCCCGCGTTTCCAGGCTCATTTCAACCACATTGGAGTGGAGAATTATTTCTAATCCTCTCAGAACAATATCCAGGTTTTGAATGTCCCACGCCAGGACAATAACTTCGCGCAATAGCGCTAATGCTTCCGCTGGCCGCTGCAATTGAATCATGAGGGTGGCTTGGGTAATCATCGTTTGGGCCAGACCTCGCGAATCGTTTAACTCCCGGCAAATTTTTAATGCCCGCTCGTAGTACATGGCGGCGTCGGCCGGTCGTTCCATAAGCATAAAAACTTCGCCCAAATTGAGCACCGCATAAAACTCGGAGTAGAGATCGGCCGCTGCCAGGCTGACTTCCTGCTCCCTGAGATGGAAGCCAATGGCCTGATCGAAATCACCTCGACGGGCCGCAAGATTTCCCAAGTCGTCCAGAATGGTGCTGAGGAGCGTGGCCACGCCCAGATGCTCGGCCAGGTGCTGGGCATCTTGCCAGATCGTCTCAGCCAACTCCAATTCGGCGCGGGCGAAGGCGCACAGCCCGATCAAGTGAAGGGCGCGCACCTCTAATGGTTGGTCGCCTGTTTCCCGCGCCACCTGAAGCGCGGATTCAGCGTGGTCGAGGCTCTCTTGAATATCAGCATGAACGAGAGCCATCGAAGCAACCGTGATGAGAGGCAGACCCAGCACGGATTTTTCGATATCGAGTTCTTGCCCACGCTGCAAAGCTTGTTCGGTCCATTGACGGGCCAGATCATGCTGCCCGCGGACATTCCAGTACTGAAGCATTCGNCCGGTCAAGGTCAAACAGCGGGTCACTGTCGACTCGTCGCCGGATGAGAGACCCCAGTCAAGTGCTTGCCACACGTAACCCGCTTCGGGCTCGAAAAGCGCTAACCATTCATGTCGGCTTGGGTCGCGGAAGTGTTGATCCACCTGCTCTGCCAGATTGAGGATGTAGTCAAGCAGCTTGCTCATNGTCTGNTCNAATTCGCCGCAGGCAACCATCTGTTCATGAGCAAACCGCAGGCTTATCTCGTGCAAGCGATAGATCCGCCGGCCGCGAAGGGTTTGCGTTTGAACCATCGATTGATCGATCAGGCCGGAGAGATTATCAATGAACTCACCGCACCCGATTGCTTCCTTTGGTGCTACGGCTTCGGCGGCGGCCAAGGTGCAACCTTCAGAAAAGACACCCAAACTTCGGAACAAGGCCTGCTGNGCAGGTGTCAGCAGATCGTAGCTCCATGTCAACGTGTCGCGAATACTTCGGTGCCGCGAGGGTACATCGCGCCGGCCCCCGGTCAGTAGCCCGTCACCACTGCTCAACTGTTGCCGCAGTTGCCGCAACGATAGCGTGCGCGTATGCGCGGCGGCCATCTCAAGGCCCAAGGGCAATCCCCCCAACAGGCGGCAGATCTCGGTCACCTCCGCGGCGTTGCTGGCCGAAACGGCGAAATCAGGTTGCACCTCGCGAGCGCGCTCCTCGAAAAGGGCCATAGCATCGGATTGCCAGAGGGTTGCGGGATCGGCGCCTGGCTCAGAATTGGACANGGGGGGCACGATAAAAATGTACTCGCCGGAAAGTCGCAGCGCGCTTCGACTGGTAGCCAGTATNTGTACCTGANGGGCNCTCTCACGTATCCGGCTGATGATNTCTACGTCTGGAAGCAAGTGCTCAAGCGTGTCGAGCACCAGCAGGGCGTTTTTATTTTGCAGCAAGTTCAGGACCGCTTCATGATTAGGTATGGATGGAGTGGCGCGAAGACCGAGCCCGACCATCAACCGCTCGACCATCTCAACGTATGTTTTGGCTGATCCGAGGGAGATAAAAAAGACACCGTGGCGATAGGTCGGCGCGCAGCGACGAGCCGCCTCCAGGGCCAAGCGCGTCTTGCCGATCCCTCCCGGGCCAGTGACCGTTATCAGTCGCACATTTGGGTTAGCCAGAAGGTTAAGCAGGTCTGCCAATTGATCCTCGCGGCCGATGAAACTGCTAAGTTGCAGNGGCAGATTGTGGCGCGGTTCGATCTTGCTGNCGAGGGCGCCGCTCGCCGCGGTGGCCTCCGTCGCGAGTGGATCGATCTCTNCGGCGGCGATGCGCTGGGCCAGCGCGCGCGTCTCGGCCGACGGTTCGATGTTCAGCTCGACGCGCAGCAGGTNGGCGCACAACTCGTACTGGGCCACGGCTTCGGTCCTTTGCCCGAGATGAGCCAGGGCGAGCATCAACTGCCGGTAGGCGCTCTCGCAGAGGTTGTCCAGTTCCAGCTGCCGGCGAGCGAATGTCACGACCTCCCCGTAGGCAGATTGCTGCATTGCCAAGGTGGCCAAGCTGTCCAGCGCGGTGAGCATCTGCTGTTGCAGCCGCTCGCGACGACCCAGCAACCACTCTTCAAAGGCCGAATTATCGGGCAGAGAAAACCCCTCCAGAAACTCCCCGCGATAGGTGTCCAGNATGAGCTCGGCTTGCTTGACCTGAGCCCCTACGGCCGCATNAAAAACGTCGACGTCCAGGCAATAGTCGGCCGTAGGGTTGAACTGGATCGCTTCGCGAGTGATGATCAAGAATGGGGAATCAGTTGAGCGGTCGCCGAGGATCTGTCGCAGATTGGCCAGNACNGANCGCAAGATTGTTGNCGGCCGAGNGGTNGAGNTANTTNGGCCACAGCAAGGCGGCCAGCGACTCGCGGGNNTGCGGCCGGTCNGANTCGACGGCNANANAGGCCAGCAAGGCCCGNACCTTGTTGGATTCNAATCCCGTNAGGACGTGTCCATTTAGGGTCGCCTGGAACNGCCCGAGGAACTGCAGTGACAAATGTGCCATGGCCCCCNCCTCCGGTNACNCCGGATTNGACACATAAAGCCGCGATGAATTACTNATATTGTAAAGGNCGCCGGGTTGAAAATCAATCCTNGCGATTCCATTGCGATTTCCTGACGAAATTGGGCTTGCGCCTGGCGATTCCACTGCGCTCCGGTGTTATGGTGTAGGCAAGTGAGGCAAATACATCATCGAAAAGGAGTGTGTGACATGTCTGACTGGTTATCAATGGAGCAAAAAGTGTCGCGGACAAAGGCCGAAGCCAAGGCGCTTGCCGAGCAATATATGGAATGGCAACCGCCACAACGTCGTCCCAGGTGGAATCCGTTTGCCTGGTTGGCCATTCTGTTCCACCGGCGGCCGAAGCAGCAGGATAAGCCGCAGCTGGCCCGGATGAAATTCGGATAGGGAATGGCGGCGCAAGCTGTCGGCTTGCTAGTGGAGCTCACGTTCCAATCGTGGCCAGCGCCAATTCGATGGCTTCCTCCTGCGTCAGGGCCCGGCCTTCTTGCCATCGCTGCTCGAAGATGACTTCATCAAGTTGGGCACGGGCCAGAGACAAGAAGTGCTCGTGCGTCTGAGTGTCGATCGCGTCGAACAGCCTGTGGCGAGTGTAGCCTTCGGCCAGCAGCGCGTCGAGTTGGGCGTCGAACGCGCCGAACAACTGAGCGGCGACATCGGCGTTGCGCCGCACGGCACAGGCGGC
>JAACJX010000075.1 GCA_014237545.1 Ardenticatenia bacterium
GGCGCTCTTGATAAATTATGAACGAAAGTAAAAACCATTGGCGCGGGCCGGCGGGTAGTCCGCGCTTTTATAATGTTTTGGTGGTTTCGGCCGCGCTTGGCCTCGCGCTCTTGTTGGCTGGATGCGGGATCGACCTTGAGAATCCGCCCCGCCTAGCCACAGCTACGGCGCGGTCGGCAACGCCGGTGGCTGGTCAATCTGGGCCAATGATAATCCCCGCGCCCACCGAAACCCCCGGCGGCGGCGTTATTGATGATAATCCCGACCCTGTCGCGGCCGTTACCCCGTTAAGCGCCGGGGATGGTTTGACCATTTGGGTTGACGAAACATCCCCCGAGCACAAGGCGGTTTTGGATGAGATAGCCTCTGAGTTCGCCGACCGGTATGGCACAAACGTGGCGGTGCAATTGGTCTCCCCGGCCCTCTTGCCGGAATTGGTCAGCACCGGCGTCTTGTCGGGCACCTTGCCCGACCTCATCTTGCATCCCCTCGAGTATACGGCCGGGTGGGTCGAAGAGGGNATCCTCGATGCNGCGGCGGCCGATGCGGTGGTAGATCGCCTGGGGCGNGACACCTTNGATAGTTCNGCTCTCGAGTTGGTGAGCAAAGGCGGCCAAGCGGCGGCGCTGCCCAGCGACGGNTATCACCAGNTGTTGCTCTANCGCGCCGACTGGTTCGACGAGATGAACCTGGCCGCGCCTGATAANTATGCCGCCATNGCCANCGCCGCCGAACGCATATTCAATCCCGAAGCCATCATTTCTGGTCTCGTCATCCCTACCGAGTCGAACCTGGTCACCACCCACCAGGCCTTCGAGCAAATCGCCCTCGCNAACGGCTGCCGGCTGATCGACGATTCGGGTGAGGTGCTGATTCTGGAGCCCGAATGTGCGGCCGCGCTGGAGCACTATTACTCGACGATCAACAGGTTTAGCCCGTCGGGTGTCCAAACTGACACAAGCGCGGTCATTGCTTTTCTGACCGGGCGCACGGGGATCATTATGACGTCGCCGGCCATCCTGCCCGACCTGGCCGGGCTGGACGAGCGAGCCGTGCCGTCTTGCAGTGAATGTTCAACTGTGGAAGGGGGCATCAACTATTTGGCTCAAAACACAGGGATTGTAACTGAGTTACGCGGGCCGGACGGCGGGCCGGCGTCATTCGGCAACATCCGCAGCCTGGGTATCAGCACATCGGCCGACCTCGCGCCGTCTCAGGCCTTTGCTGAATTCTGGTTCAATGAGGGATACGAGCGTTGGCTGGCGGTGGACTCAGAGCGAAAAGTGCCGATGCGATTGGGAACCGAAGATGAGCCGCGCCGGTTTATTGATCCGTGGGGCACGCTCCTGTTGGGCGATAGCGACTTGAGCCTGACGGATATCTATGGGGCCGAGGTTGTGAGCCGGCTGCGCGAAGGGATTGGCGCTGCACCGCGCTGGGGAATCCGCGAGGGGTACGGCAGGCTGATGACTCAGATCTATGATGACTATCTCATTTCTATCGTTCTCCAGGAGATGCTGAGCGGTTACTTCGATACGACGACCACGTTGCGGGAAGCGTACCGGCGAACGGTAGAACTGATTCCAAATTATGCCTTTCCGGATAGATTGGCCGAAGAAGCCGAAGAAAATTAGTGCACTTCTACTTCTTGACGCTTGTTAACCCCCATGATATGATGCTCCCACGATGACAGGCCAACCAAGACATCTGGTTAACTTCTTCTTTTACTTTTATTTTGGCGACAACACCCAGCCGCAATTGTTCGGCTTGGGAGGTTCCGCCACGGCCTGTNAAGAATAAGCCAGACGGAATACACCCGAAACGAGACGAGACGCGGCTGNGCTNAGCCGCGTCTTTTTTGTTTTTGGGGTGGATAACAAAACGGATGAGGAGAAAATCATGACTGATCAGCTTCAAGAAAACAANCGGNGTGGTGAACAGAGAGGGATGATGTGTCGCGGCGTCAGAGGCGCGATCACTGTTGGAAGCGACAACGAGGACGAAATTCTGGAGGCGACCCGCGAATTGCTTCAGGCCTTGGTCACTTCTAATGGCATCAAGGTCGATGATGTCGCCAGCGTCTACTTCACGACAACGACTGATCTGATCTCCACGTATCCCGCCTATGCCGCCCGCCAGCTTGGCTGGTATGACGCGGCCCTGCTCTGCGGTCACGAAATGGATGTGCCCAACGGATTGCCGCGGTGCGTGCGGGTTTTGATTCACTGGAACACGACCAAAGCCGCGAATGAGATCAACCACGTCTACTTNCGCGAGGCCCGGTCATTGCGCCCAGACCGCAAGAACGTNCCCCCGGTGCGGCCGCGCCAGATGTCCCAGATCGAGGCGGCGGTTAAGTTTCTCTCGATGACCTTATGAGCGACGAATCCAATGAAAAGATAGATAATGAGCGAGTCATGGCCCGGCGCTGGTAATCTGCCCAAGAGCCGGCTGTTGATTGTGTTTGTATATATTTCGCTTTATAGAAGGACTAATTGAATGATGATTGTAATCATGCAGGCGGAAGCAACCATGCGGGAGAAATCGGCTGTCATCGCTCGGGCCGAGGACTTTGGGTTCAAGGTCCACTTATCGGATGGCAAGGAGCGCACCATCATCGGCATCATTGGCGACGACCGGGTGATCAACCGCGAGCAGATNGAACGCATGCCCGGCGTCGAGCGCGTTGTGCCGATTCTGAAGCCATTCAAGCTGGCCAGCCGTGAATTCAAGTNGGAGGACACGGTATTTCCTCTGGGAAATCACACCATCGGCGGNGATGAAGTGCTGGTCATGGCCGGGCCGTGCTCAGTGGAGAGCCGGGCCCAAATCATCGAGACGGCTATTGCCTGCAAAGAAGCCGGCGCCCATGTCCTGCGCGGCGGCGCTTTTAAACCGCGCACATCACCCTACGCCTTCCAGGGTATGGGGGAAGAAGGACTGAAATATCTGGCCGAGGCGCGGGAGATTACCGGCATGCCCATCGTCACGGAAGTGATGGAGCCGGCGTTGGTGCCCTTGGTTTGTGAGTACGCTGACGTGCTGCAGATCGGCGCGCGCAATATGCAGAACTATGCCCTGCTGCACGCGGTTGGCGAATCACAGTTTCCGGTGCTCCTCAAGCGCGGCATGAGCAGCCTCATTGAAGAGTGGTTGATGTGCGCTGAGTACATTCTGAGTCACGGCAACACNCGCGTCATGCTATGCGAGCGNGGGATNCGCACGTTCGAAACGTACACGCGCAATACGTTCGACATCAACGCCATTCCCGTCGCCAAGCGATTGTCGCACCTGCCCGTTGTGGCCGATCCCAGTCACGCCACGGGCAAATGGGAGTATGTCGCCGGGGCGGCCAAGGCGGCCGTGGCCGCGGGTGCCGATGGTCTGATCATCGAAGTGCACCCTCGGCCCGAAGAGGCGATGTCCGACGGCGGCCAATCTCTCAAGCCTGAAAAATTCGCCAAGCTTGTGGTGGAGATGAGGGCAATCGCCCAGGCGGTCGGGCGCGATATCAAGGCATGACGCGGTCGTTGACGGTTGTCGGGGAATTCGTTGCGCCGGGAGCCGGGCCTGCCGGGCTTGCCTGGGATGGCGAGACATTGTGGAACGCCGATTTCCGCGATGGCCGTATATACGGGCTCGACGGGCAAGATGGGGCCGTGCGGAAATCGCTCTATTGTCCCGGCAATCTCAGCGGCCTGACATGGGACGGCCGAGCACTATGGCAGTCGTTGTTCGATCAGGAAATGATCCGCCGCGTCAACCCGGCGACGAACGATTTCGACGAGACGATCATCCTGTCCGGGCAGGGGTGGGTATCCGGCGTGGCCTGGGATGGTCAAATTCTATGGGTGGTGGCCCAGCAGTTCGGCCGCCTGCTCGCAATCGATCCGCTATCGAAGGAATTGCAAGCAAAGTTAGCCACCCTCATGGCTATGGGGGACATCGACTATCACAACGGTTTTCTTTGGGCCAGCGTGGCCACCCCGATGGTCTATGATCAGGAGTCTGGACGGTTCGATTGGGCATCGGATACGCCTGAATACGCGGTGGTCCAGATCGATCCGCGGGATGGGCAGGTTGTCACCCGGCACCCCGTGGAGGCGTTGTATTCCGGCCTGTGCTGGGCTGGAGAGGTTTTATACATGGCCCACACCGCAAGCCGCAAAATAGTGATCGCTTCCATTCATTGAAACGATTTACATCAGGGGCTTCATTGTTCTTCCGATAGGTTGGTGGGTCAAGGGCGTTGAGGTATAATCATCCGAGTGGATCCGGGAAATACTCCAGATCGAATCCCCTAATGAATGGAGTCGAGTAGTTTCATGGCACGTCGCGCCGTTTTTCCATTTACAGCAATTGTCAACCAGGAGCGCATGAAGCGCGCACTGATCCTGAACGCCGTCAGCCCGCGTATCGGCGGCGTATTGATCCGCGGTGAACGCGGCACGGCCAAGTCGACGGCCGCGCGCGCTCTGGCTGCCCTGCTGCCCGATATCACGGTCCTGGCCGGCAGTCGCTACAACTGCGATCCGTTGCGGCCCGACGAGTGGAGCGATGACAGCCACACGCGCTATGACAACCGGCCGCTGGAGACCGAGATACGCCAGACGCCATTCATTGACCTGCCCGTCAGCGCGACGGAAGATCGAGTTGTTGGCACACTCGATATCGAAAAAGCAATCAAAAGTGGTGAGAAGCATTTCGAGCCGGGCATCCTGGCCTCAGCCAACCGCGGCGTGCTCTACGTCGACGAGGTCAATTTGCTCGATGACCANGTGGTCGATTTGCTGCTCGACGCGGCCGCCATGGGCGTCAACATAGTGGAACGTGAAGGGATCAGTTTCTCCCACCCCGCGAAATTTATTCTGGTCGGCACGATGAATCCNGAAGAGGGCGACTTGCGCCCGCAGTTGCTCGACCGCTTCGCCTTTTCGGTTCAGATCGAAGGCCTGGAGGATCCGGAAGACCGCGTCGCCATCATCGAACGCCGCATTGCCTTCGAGGTTGATCCGGAGGGCTTCCGCCACGAATGGGCCAAGAACGAGCATGACCTGTCGGAGCGCATCGCTAAGGCGCGCGACCGCGTGAACGATGTGCGCTACTCNCGCCGTGACCTGATGTCGATCGCNGGTCTCGTGTCCTCGCTGAATGTGGACGGCCACCGGGCCGACCTGGTCATCTTGCGTGGCGCGCAGGCCCACGCCGCCCTGCAGGGCCGCGACCGGGTGACCGATGAAGATATCATTCTTGCCGCGGAACTTGCCTTGCCCCATCGCGTCCGCGGCCGCGTGTTCCAGGATAGCGTCCTCTCCGCGGCCGAATTGTCCGAGCGTCTCGACGAAGTCCAAGGCGAGATGGGCGCGACCGATATGGGCCAGCAGGAGCAGGAGGCTGAAGAGTCGGCCGCCACGGGAAAAAAAAAGCCTTAGGCGAGGAAGATGAAGTCACCGATGGGGCCGANGTCTCCCANCAGGAGGCCGGCCCGCAGTCAGTCCCCAAAACGCCACACGAAGCCAACTGGTGGGAAGGCGGCCAGAAAGTCAAGAGCACCCAAGAGTTCGCCCCCCGGCGGCTCGATACGCAACTCGACCGGCTGACGCGAAAACAGGCCGGCCGCCGGTCGAGGACAAAAACGGATCGCAAGCGCGGCCGATATATCCAGGCGCGGCTGCCCAAGGGGGACAAGGTGCGCGATCTGGCCTTCGACGCCACGTTACGGGCCGCGGCACCCCACCAGATACGTCGCGACCGCTCTCGTCTCGCCCTGGCCCTGGAGAAGGGCGATTTGCGCGAAAAGGTGCGCGTGCGCCGTTCGGCCAACCTCATCCTGTTTGTGGTGGATGCCAGCTGGAGTATGGCGGTAGCCGAGCGCATGGAAGCCACTAAAGGCGCGATCATGTCCCTGCTGACTGACGCCTATCAACGTCGAGACAGGGTCGGGCTGATCGTGTTCAACAAGAACGATGCCAACCTGGTATTGCCCCCCACAAATTCGGTGCAATTGGCTAAGAAAGCCCTGAACGACATCGCCGTCGGTGGCAAGACGCCTTTGTCAGCCGGCCTCTACCTGGCCTATCAGGTGTTCCGTCAGGAGGCTTATAGCCATCCGGACGTGCTGCCAATGATGATCTTGCTGACGGACGGGGCGGGGAATGTTAGCATGACCGATATGCCGCCCCAGGATGAGGCCCACAAGATTGCCGAGCTAATCAGCGAGACTGACGTGCGCTCCGTGGTGATCAATATGGAGCACGCGGCTTTTGATCAGGGGTTGGCCCGCCAG
>JAACJX010000652.1 GCA_014237545.1 Ardenticatenia bacterium
GCGCCAACGCGCTGCGGGCGCTGGGCCTGGACGCGGGCGACGCCATCGGTCTGTTCATGCCCATGACGCCGGAAATCGCCGTGCCCCTGCTGGCCATCGCCAAGATCGGCGGGGTCATTTTGCCGCTTTTCTCCGGCTACGGCGCGGGGGCGGTGGCGGCGCGGCTGTCCGACGCCGGGGCCAAAGCGCTCTTCACCGCCGACGGTTTCTTCCGGCGCGGGGCGGTCGTGCCGCTGAAGCCGGTGGCCGACGAGGCCGCGGCGGCCGTGCCCTCGGTGGAGCACCTCATCGTCCTGCGCCGGGCCGGGAACGACGTGGACATGCGGCCGCTGCGCGACCACTGGTGGCACGAGGTCGTCGCGCCGCAGCTGCCCGAGGCCGAGACGGCCGACACGGCGGCCGAAGACCTGCTGATGATCATCTACACCAGCGGCACGACCGGGCGGCCGAAGGGAGCCGTGCATACCCACTGCGGCTTCCCGATCAAGGCGGCGCAGGACATGGCCTTCGGGACGTACGTTGGCGCCGGGGACGGCGCTACCGACGATAACATCTACTGGATGACCGACATGGGCTGGATGATGGGGCCGTGGCTGGTGTTTGGCGCCACGCTGCTGGGGGCGACGTTCACCCTCTACGACGGCGCGCCGGACTACCCCGGCGTGGACCGGCTGTGGGCGCTGGTCGAGCGCCACCGGGTGACCCATCTCGGCGTGTCGCCGACGCTCATCCGCGCCCTGGTGCCCTACGGCGAGGACCCGGTACAGCGCCACGACATCTCGGCCGTGCGCTTCTTCGCCAGCACTGGCGAGCCGTGGAACCCNGACCCGTGGCTGTGGCTGTTCCACGCCGTCGGCGANGGACGGCGNCCGATCATCAACTACTCCGGCGGCACGGAGATCAGCGGCGGCATTGTCATGGGCAATCCGCTGCTGCCACTGAAGCCGGCGGCCTTCGCCGCGCCCTGCCCCGGCATGGCCGCCGACGTCGTCGATGCCGAGGGCCAGCCGGTGCGCGGCCAGGTCGGCGAGCTGGTCATCCGCGCGCCGTGGATCGGCATGACCCGCGGCTTCTGGCGCGACCGGCAGCGCTATGTGGATACCTACTGGTCGCGCTGGCCGGGGGTGTGGGTCCACGGCGACTGGGCGGCGGTGGACGAGGACGGCATGTGGTACATCCTCGGCCGCTCCGACGACACGATCAAGATCGCCGGCAAGCGCCTCGGCCCGGCCGAGGTCGAGTCGGTGCTGGTGGCCCACCCGGCGGTCAGCGAGGCGGCGGCCATCGGCGTGCCCGACCAGTTGAAGGGTAGCGCGCTGGTGTGCTTCTGCGTCCTCGCGCCGGGGTATGAGCCGTCGGACGAACTGGCGGCCGAGTTGCGCGAGCGCGTGGCGGCCGAGTTGGGTAAGCCGCTGCGGCCGAAGGCCATTCGCTTCGTGACCGACCTGCCCAAGACGCGCAACGCCAAGGTCATGCGCCGCGTCATCCGCAGCGCGTATCTGGGCGAAGACCCGGGGGATACATCGAGTCTGGTGAATCCGGGGGTGATTCAAGAACTNAAGCATGGGTAGGCGAATAATAATCTGGAGGTGCCGGAGGTAGCTAAAAAAAGCCAAGTTGTGTTGCATAATGCAACACAAGGGTTTAAACTAGTTTTATGGCTACCCTACATGTTCGCAACGTGCCTGAAACGCTCTATGAACGCCTCCGGGAACAAGCTGAATCCCAGAATCGTTCGCTGAGCGCTGAGGTAATCATTTTGCTTGACCGCGCGCTGGCAGAAACTGATAGCAAGCAGGCCGACATCTTGGCGCGCATTCGCCGCCGGCGATCGTTTTCCCCTGCAGCTGTGGGCGCGCCTGACAGCACCACGCTCCTGCGCGAAGACCGCGAGCGATGATTGGCCCATGTGTCGTTGATGCCAGTGTCGGCATCAAGTTATTTATCCGAGAAGAAGGAACTGACCTCGCCGAACTTGTTTTCGCCGGGTTAGCTGAAGTGCCGCCTGTCCGGCTCTATGTCCCCGATCTTTTCTATGTGGAATGTGTCAACATCCTGTGGAAATATGTGCGGCGATTTAACTACGCGGCTGATGAAGTACGCAGTGACTTGAGCGATCTGATGCAGTTGAATCTCGCCGCCGTTGATACTGAGAACCTGCTGGCCGCCGCGTTTGATCTGGCCGTGGAGTATGAGCTCACGGTATATGATGCCTGCTATGTCGCCCTGGCGAACTTGCTGGAACTACCCTTGTTGACAGCTGACAAGCGGCTAGTGAACAAGATGAATGGCAAGGGACACGACGTTTGCTTTCTGAGTGACCTGGAGCATCCAAGACCTTGAANATCCACCTCCACACCATCGGCTGCCGGCTCAACCAGGCCGAGATCGAGACNATGGCCCGCCAGTTGCAGGCCGGCGGCCACGACATCGTCCCTGACGCGGCCGAGGCCGATACCGTCATCCTCAACACCTGCGCCGTGACGGCCGAGGCGGCCCGCGACGCGCGCCACCTGACGCGCCGCTTCAACCGCGCCAACGAATCGGCCCAAATTATCCTCACCGGCTGCTATGCCACGCTCGCGCCGGACGTGGCCGCNGCGCTGCCCGGCGTCGGCCGCGTGGTGGCCAACGANGANAAGGAGCGGNTGCCGNTGCTGCTNGACCCGGCGCTGCCGNCNGNNGCGCCCNTGTTCGACCGCGAGCCGATNNCCCGCGAGGCGCAGCCGGGCAGNTTTGGCCGNACGCGCGGCTTCGTCAAGGTCCAGGACGGCTGCGANAANCGCTGCACGTTCTGCGTGACNACCGTCGCCCGCGGCGCGGGCCGCAGCCGCCATCTGGGCGACGTGGTGGCCGAGGTGGGCCGCTTCGCGGCGGCGGGTTACGGCGAGGTGGTGCTGACCGGCGTTCACCTGGGCAGCTACGGCCGCGACCTGGGCCAGNCGGCAGGCCTGCGCGAACTGGTGGCGGCGCTGCTGGAACATACCGACATCCCGCGTATNCGCCTGTCATCGCTGGAGCCATGGGAGGTCNCCGACGGTTTCTTCGAGTTGTGGGCGAACCCACGCCTGATGCCCCACCTGCACCTGCCGCTGCAATCGGGCAGCGACCGGGTACTGCGCCGCATGGCCCGCCGCACCAGCCGGGCCGAGTTCCGGGCCCTGGTCGACGCAGCCCGCGCCCATATCCCCGACCTGAGCGTTAGCACCGACATCATCTGCGGCTTCCCCGGCGAGACGGAAGCGGAGTTCGCCGAGACCCTGGAGTACGCCGAGGCGATCGGCTTCGCGCGCATTCATGCCTTCAGCTACAGCCCGCGGCCCGGCACGGCCGCGGCGCGGATGGCTGGACAGATCTCCGGCCCGGTCAAGCGCGAGCGCACCCGGCAACTGATAGCCCTGGGCGAACGACTGAGCCTGGCGTTCCACCGGGGCTACGAGGGGGCGACGCGGCCGGTGCTGTGGGAGACGGCCACCGGCGCGAACGCCGACGGCTTGCTGTGGGCGGGATACACGGATAACTACATCCGCGTGTCGGCCGTTGGCCCGGCGGATCTGATGCGGCGGGTGACGATGACGCGGGTGGGGGAGGCGCGGGTGGAGGGAATGAGCGGGGTAATTGTCAGTTAAACGCGCCGCCGATCATTTTCCCGTTAATACACTCGCGTCATCGCTCGCCGCCACGCTATAGAGACGCACCACGGCCCGCGTATCCGCTCGCAGCGCCCGCCCCTGGAGCCAGTTGTTGGCGATGTGCCGGCCCTCGTAAAACACGCCGCCCGACGCGCCCAACTCGATAAAATTATCGATTTCCAGCGCGGGCACCGGGCCGTCCTCCCGAATCGATGAAACTCGTGCCCATTCGACGAACGTCGTCTTGCCGTCCCAATTGACCTGGGCGATCTCACTGCCGGGCCGGATGACCGACAGTTCCGCCACCCCCAGTGGCGCGGATGGAACACCATGGTAGTCGAAGAAGCCAATGCCTTTGATGGTCTTAAAGTCGAGGAGCATCAAGCCCGGCCCAGAGGCTACGACAGTGTAACTGGATAGGGGCGCGTTGCGCAAGATGAATTGACCGTCGGCCAGAGCCACCGAGAGGTGGATTTCCGCGCGGGCCAGCGCGGGGCTCTCCCCGCGTTGGAGGCTTGCGTAATGATTATGGGTGATGACATAGCGCCCGGCGATAACTGTGCCGTGGCCCACGCGAACCGGCCCGGAGCTTAAAAACAACAGGCGCACCGTCGAAGCCAGGATCCGTCGGCCCGCGGCGTCACAGTAGGGTTTTGAGGCAGGGGCCGGATCGATGCACGACGGCGACTCCGGCGGCCGGTATACGGAATGAATCGGGGCATCCGTGAGGAACAAAAATGTGTCCGGAGCGCCCAGAGTAGCGCGGCCCAGGTGCATCAGCATGCTACCCAGGATGACCGCAACGAATAACCCATACGAGGTCAAGGGTGCGGAGCGGTGTGGCGCGTGAATGACAGGGCTAATGTGACCGCTCATGGCCCCTCCCGATATCTCCTTTATCTGGATTGTACGTTTCTATCGTGGCCGCCGCGTGTTCGCGGCCATTACATAGCGTGGTCGTTCGCGTTGCTGGGGACGCGGTCGGTAGCGGTGAGTATACGGTCGCTGTAGCTTGTGTGAATCACAATACAGAGGATACAATCCAGCAGTCTAGAACGTTTGTTTTTACCTGCTCAGACCTGACGCCGGGCGACAGTGGCCCGCCAATTTGAAACGTCAATGGGTCAGGTTCCAGTATTCGCAAGTATGCCCTCATGACCAACCGCGAATTCCGCCTGGAGAACGAGAAGCAGTTCGACCGCACCGGCCCTGTCCGCTGGATCGTGTCGCACCTGGCCCAATATCCGTGGCTGCCTGTCGCCGCTATTGTGGCCGCGGTGGTTAACAACTTCGCCGCCAGCTATATCCAGGTGCTCATCGGCCGCGGCTTCGACCTGCTGAACACGCCCGGCTGGACGGCGCGCTCGCTGCTGCTGCTGGCGCTGACGGTCTTCTTCTCGGCGGCGATGCAGGGGCTGTTCGGCCTGGCGCGCAACTCGTCATTCGAGTTCATGGCCCAACGCGTGGAGCGCGACGGCCGCGACGAGCTATACGCCAGCCTGCTGGGCAAGAGCCAGACTTTCCACAACCGCCAGCGCATCGGCGACATCATGGCCCGCGCCACCAACGACGTGCGCACGCTCAACATCATGTTCAGCCCCGGTCTGATGCTCATCACCGATTCGCTCGTCGGTCTGGCCGCACCGATCGTGCTCATCTACCGGATCGACCCGCAGTTGCTATTGGTGCCGCTGATCTTCGTCGTCTTGTTCATCATCACGATTCGCGGCTACGCGCGGCGGCTGGCCCCGGTCAGCGAAGGGCTGCGCGAGTCATTCGGCGTGATGAACGCCGGCCTGGCCGAGACGGTGAACGGCATCGAGGTTGTCAAGGGCAGCGCCCAGGAACGGCGCGAGGCGGAAAAGTTCGTCGGCAACGCCTCTGTCTATCGCGACTACGCCGTGCGCGAGGGCGAAATCCAGGCCCGCTACCTGCCGATGCTGGTCTTCAGTCTGTGCTGGGGTCTGGCGTTCCTGCACGCCATGCTGCTGTGGCGCGACGGCCAGTTGAGCCTCGGCCAGGTGGTCAGCTACGTGGGCCTGGTCGGCTTCTTGCGCTTCCCGACGTTCGTCTCCGTGTTCTCCTTCCAGTTAGCCCAACTGGGCGTCGCCAGCGCTCGCCGTATTTTGGAGCTCATCAACACCGAGTCGGACCTGGACGAGAACGAAGGCGGCGTGGCGCGGCCGATCGCGGGCAAGGTGGAGTTTCGTAATGTCAGCTTTGGCTATGATGACAGGGAGAAAGGGAGCAGAGGAGAAAGGGAGCAGGGGGGCGAAGCACCCGCTAAGTCTCTGCATGTGCTGAAGGATATATCTTTCGTGGCCCACCCCGGCGAGACGGTGGCCATTGTGGGGCAGACGGGCAGCGGCAAGAGCACGCTGACCCGGCTCATCAATCGCATTTTTGATGCTGCCGCCGGGCAGGTTCTCGTCGACGACGTGAATGTGCGCGACTGGAATCTGGAGTCGCTGCGCTCGCAGATCTCCACGATTGAACAGGACGTGTTCCTGTTCTCGCGCAGTATCGCCGAAAATATTGCCTTCGGCGTGCCCGACGCAACGCGAGAGGACATCGAGCAGGCGGCGCGAGAGGCGCAGGCCCACGACTTCATCATGAGCTTCGACAAGGGGTATGACACCGAGGTGGGCGAGCGCGGCGTGGCCCTCTCGGGCGGCCAGCGGCAGCGCATCGCCATCGCCCGCGCCTTCCTGACTAACCCGCGCATTCTGATCCTCGACGACAGCACCAGCGCCATCGACAGCGCGACGGAGGACCGCATCCAGCAGGCGATGTATCGCATCAGCCAGCAGCGGACGACGTTCCTCATCACCCACCGGCTGAGCCAGATTCGCTGGGCCGACCGCATCCTGGTGTTGAAGGCCGGGGAGATCGTGGACCAGGGGACGCATGAGGAGTTACTGGAGCATTCGGCCGACTACCAGCGCATCTTCGCGAGGTATGATTAGATGGGCTTCATTCTCGACGGCCTTGATACCGAGAGCTACGACCGTCAATACAGCGACCGCGAACTGCTGAACCGCATTATCAGCTATTTCCGGCCGCATACCTCCCGTATGATCCTGATCGCGGTCATGATCACCCTCAACTCCGTCATGAGCGCCCTCGGCCCCATCGTCATCGCCCGCGCCATTGGCCTGATGGAGACCAACCCCGCGACGACCACGATGATCCTCATCGCCCTGGGCGTCAGTCTCGTCGGCGCGTCGGCCTGGGTTTTCAACTACATCCGGCAGTTGTTCTCGGCGCGGGTGACGAGCAACGTCATCCTGAAGCTGCGCGAGGACGTCTTTAACGCCACCGTTCGCCACGACATGTCGTTCTACGACGAGCACCCGTCGGGCAAGATCGTCAGCCGGGTCACGTCGGACACGAACGACTTCGCCGAGGTCGTCAACCTGACGCTGAACCTCATCAGCCAGTTGTTGTTGGTGGTGTTGCTGATCGCCTACCTGCTCAGCGTCAACCCGCGACTGACGCTCCTGCTGATCGCCATGGCTCCCTTCGCGGCGATCATCGCCCTCAGTTTCCGACGGCTGGCGCGGCGTGTGACGCAGAACGCGCGGCGCGTGACGGCCATCATCAACGCCCAGATCCAGGAGTCGATCAGCGGCATTCTGGTGGCCAAGAGCTTCCGCCAGGAGCCGGCCGTCTACGCCACCTTCGACGCCAACAACCGGCAGGGGTACCGCGTAGGCCTGACGCGCGGCCTCACGCTGTCGGGCATCTTCCCCCTGATGGGGCTGGCTTCGGGACTGGGCACGGCGATCGTTTTCTACGTCGGTGGTCTGGCCACGATGACGACAATCGCCCCGGCCGAATGGTACTTGTTCATGCAGACGGTGGGCTTCTTCTGGTTCCCGGTGACCAACATCGCCTCGTTCTGGAGCCAATTCCAGGACGGCCTCTCGGCTGCCGAGCGCGTCTTCGCCTTGATCGACCGCGAGCCGAAGGTGCGGCAGACGGATAATCAACCGGTAGGACCGAGGGCATCCGGACTGCAGGAAAGCAAGGGAGATGGGGAGAAAGGGAGCGTGAGTGCCGGAGATGTCGCCCCTGCTCCCCCGCCCCCCGGCTCCCCTGCGCTTGCTCTCCCCACCCGGGGCCGTATCGAGTTCCGCCACGTGCGCTTCAGCTACACCGACCGCGAGGTGGTGCTGCCCGACTTCTCGCTCGACATTCGCGCCGGGGAGACGGTGGCCCTGGTAGGCCACACCGGCGCGGGCAAGAGTAGCATCGGCAAGCTGATCACCCGCTTCTATGAGTTCCAGGGCGGCCAGATCCTGCTCGACGGCCGCGACATCCGCTCGCTCGACCTGGGGCAGTACCGGCTGCAGATCGGGCTCGTGCCCCAGGAGCCGTTCCTGTTCGCCGGGACGGTGGCAGAGAACATCCGCTATGGCCGGCCGGACGCATCCAACGAGGACGTGGCCGCGGCCGCCAATGCCATCAGCAATGGGGAATGGGTGGCATCGCTGCCGCTTGGCCTGCAGACGGACGTGGGCGAGCGCGGCGGCAGCCTGTCGATGGGCCAGCGGCAACTGGTGGCGCTGGCGCGGGTAGTGCTGAAAGACCCGGCCATCTTCATCCTCGACGAGGCCACGGCCAGCATTGACCCATTCACCGAGTCGCAGATTCAGGAAGGCTTGCAGGAGATCATGCGCGACCGCACGTCGCTGGTCATCGCTCACCGCTTGTTCACCGTGCGCCATGCCGACCGGATCATCGTCATGCGCGAGGGGCANATCATCGAGCAGGGCAAGCACGATGAGCTGCTGGCTTCCGGCGGGCACTACGCGGAACTGTATAACACCTATTTCCGCCACCAATCGCTGGACGCCATCCTCGACCCGACGTGGCGCACGGGTNCCGGCCCGGATGGCTCGGCACAGCAGGGCAAGTAGACGGCTTCCGCTTTTTTCGCGCATCCGCTTGAGCCACGGCATACGCGGTCTGTTCATCTATTTGTGATTGCTCTGGCAGNTCTCTCCATTCGCCCATAAAAATACATATTTTCTGGTATAATGTGGGATAAGTTACTTATTGCTGGAGCCTGAAGCGGCAAAATACCCACCNCGTATTCNCGTGCTTCTCCGGGGCGCACCCANTTTGATTATCCATGGGCTGTTGAGATGGATGGCTCATACCACTATACGCCTTACCTCTGGCCATTGGCGGCTTCGACATTATTCCTGCTGGCTCTAGCTGTCGCCGGATACCGCCGGCGGGCAACGGCCGGCGCCATCCCCTTTGCGCTGGCCGCTGTCTTCAGCATGTTATGGATAGTGGGAGAGGCTTTTGAATTAGCCGCTGTCTCGGTAGACGATAAAATCTTCTGGGTTAAATTTCAGGCGATCTGGATGGTTCCCGCCATCACCGCTATTCTCTTTTTCGCCCTGGAATTCGCCAACCCGAAACGCAAATTACCCGGTTGGTCAGGCCTACTGGCCGCTATCCCGCCGATTTTGCTCGCCTCTTTTGTCGCTACCAATCATGGGCATCAATTATTTTGGAGTAGCGTTACTTACCAACAGAACGTCCATACTATTCATTCCTATCTCGGTTGGGTGTTTATTATCTACGCCATTGTTCTCTGGGTATGGACGCTGTACATTCTTATCCGGTTGTACATTCGATCGCCTATCCACCGGCGGCCAGTCGCTTTAATCCTCTGCGGAATCTTCATGAACCGCACCGCTTTCCTTCTCGATGTCGCCGAGTTCAATCTCATCCCGCCGCTGGATCTGCTCGCACCGGCCATCGTGATATCGGCCGCCTTATACGGCATTGCGCTTTTCCGGTTCGCTCTGTTTGACCCCATCCCCATGGCCCGCGACAAGGTACTGACTCAGATGCGCGAGGGGATGCTGGTGCTCGATACATCCGGCCGGATTGTCGAGTGGAATCCCGAAGCGGAGAGTCTGCTTGGCCGGCCGCCGGCCGAAATCCGCGGGCATTCCTTGCCAACGCTGCTGCCGGGGTCGATCGATCTGAGCCCGCCGGCAGACCAGACGCGCCCGCGACGGCTGGAGATCGATATGGGCGCGGCACGCGACAATCGCACGTTCGCGCTCTCGCTTTCCCCACTAAATGACCCGCTCGGCAATGTGTTGGGGCATCTGCTCCTTTTCCACGACGTCACCGAGCAAAAGCGCGCGCAATCGCAACTGCTGGCGCAGCAACGCGTCGTGGCCACCATGCAAGAGCGCGAGCGATTGGCGCGCGAGCTGCACGACAGCGCCGGGCAGGTTCTCGGCTACGTCAGCATGCAGGCCCAGGCGATCCGCAAACACGTTTGCGACGGCAATCTGCGTCAGGCGGATACCCAGCTCGCGCGGCTGGCCGAAGAGGCATCGGCCGCCCACCTTGACATTCGCGAGTCCATTCTCAGCCTTAAGGCCGGGAGCGGCACGTCCCTGCCTTTTCTGGCCGCGCTCAGGCAATACGTCTCCACGTATGGCGAGCACTACGGAGTGCGCGCCGAGTTGGCAATCCCGGAAGAAATGGATGATGACATTGTCTCGCCGTATACGTCCGTGCAGTTGATTCGGGTGGTTGGAGAGGCCCTCTCCAATGCCCGCAAGCACAGCCGGGCCGACCACGTTCGGATCACTCTGGATCGCGAAGACGGCGCGATGCGCCTGGCGATTGCCGACGATGGGCAAGGGTTTGATCCCAGCCGCGCGGCCGGCGAATCGCATTACGGCCTGGCATTCATGCGCGAGCGCANGACACAAGTCGGCGGAGGGCTGGAGATTAATTCGTGTCCGGGCCNGGGCACGNGCGTGTCGCTATGGGTTCCCATCANGGAGCNTCAGGAGGTGGAGCAGTGAGGGTATTGCTGGTGGACGATCATCGCCTGTTGCTGGAGGGGCTGTCGAACCTGTTGACAGCGCACGGCGTCGAGGTTGCCGGCNCGGCCGCCGATGGCTTCGAGGCCATCGCCGCCGCGCGAGCGCTGCGGCCGGACGTGATTTTGATGGACATCCGCATGCCGAACTGCGACGGGCTGGTGGCCACGCGCCGGATCATGGCCGAGATGCCGGAGGCCAAGATCGTGATCCTTACCACCTCGAACGAGGACAGCGACCTTTTCGAGGCGGTGAAGAGCGGCGCGTGCGGTTATTTGCTCAAGAGTATGGACGCCGAGGAACTTCTCGTCTGCCTGGAACAAGCACAGCAGGGCATCCCGCCGTTCTCGCCTGGTCTGGCAAANCGGATCATGGACGAATTCATCCGCATGNCGGNAGATGNGCCNNNGGCCNCCCNCGCTGGTGATGGCGACGAGCCTGTGTCGGAACTGACGCCGCGCCAGCGCGACGTGCTGGAGTTAGTGGCCCAGGGCCTGTCCTACAAGGAAGTCGGGGCGCGGCTCAACCTCAGCCCGCGCACGGTCAAATACCACATGGCCGAGATCATGTCTCAGCTCCACCTGGAGCATCGCGCCCAGGTGCTGGCCTATGCCGGGAGGATCGGTTTGGCCAATGATGGCGCCCTGTAGCGGCGAGAGGCGGCCGCGCCTCGCGCCAGTCGCCTGACCCCAAGTAAAAATACCCTGTCCCCAGGGACAGTCCCGATTAAGGCGGACTGTCCTTTTTTTGTCCCCATCGCCATTGCGACGAGATCGCCGTTTCGTTTACTCTCAGGGTAGGAAGAGACCACGAGCGCGCGGCGGCGGGTTATCCTGTGACAACCTTTACCCTACTCAGGAACTGCACTAATTTTTTATTGGCCGGCGTCAACCCCGAAAACGAGCAAGTCAGGGTGTGGCCGAGTGCATCGGGCGATAGGGTCGCGGCCGACGCATTCCCCTACCTGAAAGAGGCCGGCTTATCAAAAACGAAACTTCAACGACGTTGGACCATTTAGTCCGCACTGGTTGATTCGTTTTGACTTTTCAGACAAGTNGAATAGGCCCGGCATCGGGCATTGAACAAGTGTAGAGAGGAGACAATGAGTAGCGACAATGTAACACGACGGGAGTTTTTGCAATTGCAAGGGCTGGCGGCCGCCGGTCTTGCATTGGCCGGAACAGGCGTCTATCGCGCTGCCAACGCGGTCGATAGCTGCTCATCCGAGAAGCCGTGCTTCAAGAAGAATGCGCCGGACCAGCGGAATCTGCTGTTTGACCGGCTGAAGAAGTGCTGCATCAACGAGCCGCTGGCCGAAGATGAGATGCGCGTCACGTTTTTGGGCACCTCGCCCACGGTGATGCTCGCGCAGAAGGGCCCGAGTGTTTACGTCGAGGTGGGACCGACTCATCCGGTCGTGAACAGTGTCGGCTACGTCTTCAATGAGCCGGCTGACTACGCCATGTTCGACTGCGGCATGGGCGTGCTGGCCAATTACATCGCCGCCGGCATTCCCTACTCTCGAATGGACAAGATCTTCATCGCCCACCTGCACGCGGACCACATGAGCGAGTTGTCGGCCATCTACTGCTTCGGCGAATCAGCCGATCGCAAGCGGCCGATGTACGTCTGGGGGCCCAGCAAGTCCAATGTGCCCGACCCGGTGACCGGNGAGATTCACGAGGATGGGCTCCGGGAAACGATGGAGCACTTTCGCGCCCTGTGGCGCTGGCACACCGAAGCGTTCAGCTTCACCAGCAATGGCGTCAAGGAGTACTTGACCGACGTGGTGCCCACCCTGCGCGACACGTGGGGCTTGCCGGAGGGCGTGGATATCACGCCGGTTGGGAAATACGCCACCTATCAGGATCCCTTGAACGACGCCTACGCTGTGGTTCCGATCGAGTTAAACTGGGAGACGGTCGGTGGCGTTGCCTATGACAACCACGCTACGGGGCTGAAGATCACCCACTTTCCGGTCATTCACAACCGGAAGGGATCGATCGGTTACAAACTGGAGTTCACGCCGCCTAATCACCCCAAGAAGGCTGTGTCGCTCATCTACCGCGGCGATACGAAGCCCAATTGGACCATGGTCCAGCAGGCGGCCGGCGTCGATCTCTTGATCCACGAGATGGTCATGCCGCCCGACGCCTGGACAGCCAAATTCCTCCACGTCGACAAGGAACTGGTGGCCGGTGCGCCGAGCCTGCCCTACTTCGCCGACGTCCAGAACAGCTCGCACACGACGCAGGGCGCGTTCGGCTACCTGCTAAGCCAGATCGAGCCTCGGCCGCGCCTGACCGTGGCCACCCACTTTCAGGCGACCAACGATACCATCAACAGCGCCCGCGCCAGCCTGGACGCCTACTGCATCCCGCGCGACGCCTACACCTTCGCGCTGGACTTCATGGTGTTCATCGTCAGCAGCGACAAGATCCGGCAACGCCGCCTGGACGTATCACCGCACGAATACCCCTACGGGTACACTCTCCCAGGCACGCCGGAAGATGCCAAGTACTTTAAAGAGCTCTGGGATCCGACCCTGGGCGCGTTCGTAAAGGTCGGCGACCCGGAAGCGCAGTTGCTCCTGGATGACCAGATCGAGGACGGGCCGACGACCTATGACAGAGGCGGTTACTGGCCGGGCGAGGACTACCGCCCGCAGTGCGGGCGCCATCCGTAACCCTGATGAAGCCGCGATGGTTAGGTGTTGAGGGAGCTTTGGCGCGCAGCCCCCAAATCCACAGACACAGGGGTAGGATGCAATGAAATTCCCGAACGGCATCTGATTGACAGGATAGGGAGAATCCATGAACGGGCGACGGCGGGTAATCCTGTACGGCAACTCGATCATCCTGGGGACGTTGGGCGCAAGCCTGACGCAACACCTGGATCTGGAGGTCCTACCACTTTCACCACCTCTGCCGGGAGCCGAGGCGTTGGCCGCGCTGAGGCCTGACGTCATTCTGTTCGATATCGCCGCCGCTCGCCCCGGGCCCGTATTCGCACTGCTCGAAACCTGCCCTAACCTNCTGCTGATCGGCGTCAGTCCGGAAACCCATCAGGTGCGGCTGTGGACCAGCGGGCAGGAGTGGGCCGGAACGACGATGGACCTGGTCANGATGATCTGCTCGAACCGCGCCAAGGACGCAACGTGACAGTCAATGAAAAGAGGATGACCCAAGAGGGGACGAGCAAAACCCGGCTGGGTTCATCAANTGGCAATAACCCCGTGANATCGCGGAAGAGGATGGCTATGGAGNAGTTTTGAAATTNGCAGGGCCAAGAAAGAGCGGTNAACNGCTCATCGCGTATCTACCACCATTCAANAGGAAAGGGTAAAGCCATGAAAACCAAGTTTCGATTTTTAGTCTTTGCGGCCATCCTGGCTCTGGCCGTGACGGCCGCTTACGCCGCCGCATATGAGCCGGCAGCGGCACAAACTCCAGCGCCATATGAGCCTGAAACGGTGCCGGTCCATCCGGCGCTGCTGGAAACGTANGAGGCGTTCTTTCCACCGGCCGTGATCAAGGTGACCGAAGGTGTCTATGTGGCCCGCGGGTATAACCGGGACAACCCGACGCTGATCGTGGGCAACAATGGCCTGATCGTCATCGATCCGGGGGAGAGCATCCCCGCGGCCCAGACAGTCAAGGATGCCTTCAATGCCCACCTGAACAACATCTTCGAGAAGAAACCCGTCAAAGCGATTATCTACACCCATGAGCACGACTGCCACATCCACGGCGCAGCCGTCTTCGCCAATGAGCACACGGAGGTCATCGCTCATGAAAGCATGATGGGGTCCTTGTTTAATGAGTGGTACAGCCAGATTTATCCGTCGCGAGTCGAGGGCGGATTAAAGATGGGGGGCGCTCTATTTATGGATGCTCCCGCCCATGACAACAAAGGCTGGTNTGCCGGCTACGTGCTTGGCGGGCCGCAGATTTTCGGNGCNTCAGGNTTTCTGCCGCCNACGAGGGTCGTCAGGGGTGAGTTGAAGACAACCATCGCCGGCGTTGAGTTCGATCTCATCGCCGCAGCCGGCGAGACACACGATATCCTCCTCGTCTGGCTGCCNAAAAAGGATGTCTTGATCGAGATTGGCGTCCTCTATGAAGCATTTCCGGCCCTGACGACGATGAGAGGCAGCGGGCAGAGAAACCCGCTGGATTATCTCAACACGATGAAGCTGATGAGAAGCCTCAATGCCGAGTACATGGTAGCGCTCCANGGGGCCAATCCCGTCACGACCGGCGAAGAGAATGTTCGCCAGTACCTGACCAACTTCAGTGACGCCATCCAGTTCATGCACGACCAGACCGTGCAGTACATGAATCTTGGCTACACGCCCGGGGAAATCAAGGATTTGATCGTGTTGCCGCCTCATCTCGCCTCCAATCCCTATCTTCGGGAGACGTATGGCGCGAAAGACTGGGACATCTACCATATTTTCCGCTATTACCGGGGCTATTACACCGATGAGGTCAGGGACCTGTTCCCGCAATCGCCTCTGAGCGAGGCGCAGATGTCGGCCGAACTGGCGGGCGGCGTCGATGCGCTGGCCGCCAAGGCCGAGGCCGCCCGGCTGGCCGGCAAACTGGAGTGGGCGTTGCGGCTCGCAGACGACGCGCTCCTGCTGGAGCCGGATCATGCAGCTGCGTTTGAGACAAAGAAGGCGGCCATGCTGGCCCTGGCCGAAAACACGATGAACTCGCAAGCCCGCAACATGCTTTTGTCCGACTACATATTGATGACCGGGCAAAACCATACGCCGGTTGTCTTTGGACAGCCGAAAGTCATTTTCTCCCGGATGGACAATAACATCGTCGAGTTGATGCCCATGGATAGCTTGCATCGCATCATGGCCGTTAACCTCAACGCAGCCAAGTCCACGACCACCGACATACTAGTCGGTCTCCGGCTGGCGGACACCCACAAAAACAAGCCGGATACCTATGTTTTGAATGTCCGCAAGGGCATCTTTGAGGTCAATCCGCCGTCGGCCGGTGATGTTGCGTTCGTGATCGTCACCGACACGACCACCTGGAAGCAACTGGTTTTGTACAAGCTTGCGCCGGAAAAGGCCGTCGCTGACGGCATGGTGACAATTTCCGGAGGGACGCCGGAAAGCTTCTACGCTTTCATGGACCTCTTTAAATAGAGAACCGGCAGGGTGCCATAGTTGGCGCCCCGTCTTTGTCTTGATCCCGGGCCGGGCGGCGCGCCATCCGGCCCGGGACAGACTGGCCTGTCTGGCCATCGCCCGGATGGGGGCGACAACTTTAAGCCCATCCCGTTTGCTCTCTTAGGAGGTGGAGCAATGAAACCCAGGTATTCAGTGAGAGTTGTATTTGTCGTGATGGCCATCCTGGCGCTGCTTGCCGTGGCAGGGGCGCAGGGAGCGGCGACAGCCGATAAGTCTATATCGGCCCTGGACAATGTGCCCCGGTTCCAGCAAACGCTGGCCGAGGCCGGTTTTTCGACATTCGAAGGTCCGACGGCTTACCTGGACGCCGTGAAAGAGTGTTGCACAGGTCGCATCATCGATACGCTGGGCAACAACCCCTGGCCGTCCAGCTACCTTGTGCCCCAGCAAATGACCCCGCCAACCTACCCGCAACCTTTCCTGCCGTGGATATGGCAGCTTCGGGAAGACGAGGCGATTGTGATGGTCGGGCAAACACCGCCCCCGGCCGCCTATTTCAGCTACGCGACGTTTGTCGCCTTCCTGCCCGGCAACCCGGAAAAGGTCTCCTTTCCGGTTGGCGACGGCTTTAACAGCCTGACCATTCACACCAATGGCCCCGACCCGTTCAACCGGCCCATCGTCTACATCATCACCGGTCATCAGGACACGGCCCGGCGGGTGCGCGCGGCGGCGCTGGCCGCCGGCTATCCGGCCTCGATCATCAACATCGAGACGATCGCGCCCGCAGTCGCGCCGCTGGGAATTGGGCCTCAGGGGTCGCTGATGTACATGTTGCATCGCGTGACCATCGCCGAAGACGCGGCGGCGGTTGAGAACTACATCAAGAACCCGCCCTACAAGGTCTTTCGCGTCACGCCCAACCCCGTTGGCGCGGAACCCGTGTTCGAAGCGAACGCGTTTGCCGCGCCCGTGTTGCGCGTGCGCGGAACCGGCCACACCGAAATGGACCTCTATCCAGCCTTGAAACGGCTGCGCCAGGCGATCCTGGACGAATACGACGACATGCCATACCGGGATCTGGATACCCACATCTTTGGCGATAATGTGCGGCGCTTTGGAGAGAAGCCCTACGTTGGAATGCAACGCGGGCTGGACGTGATGGGCGCCACGCGCGACGCCAACTATCTGGCTACCCAACCGCCATTCGCGCTCCGCGAGGGGGTAGATGAGTTTGCCATCGTCTACGGGGTCGATCATGCGGCGACCGGCAAGGCCACCTATTCCAGTTTCGCCGTCTATGCTGACACATTCCGCATGTTCGGCCTGAAAACGGTCTACAGCCCCGACTTCGGCGACAGCGCCCGCCGCTATCTGCCGGATGACCCCGACGCCGACATGCTCTATGCCTGGAAAGTGGCGCGGGATTGCGCCGAAGATGAGCCATACTGCCTGGAAGTGACGCAGCCTGAATTCATCGACATCGATGGCAATAGTTACGATTGCACGCCGCCGGTGAACCTCAACAATGAGGAGATATGGATGGCCTTCCGCGCCTATCTGGAACCCGCCACGAAGACGGGCCCCGACGACAACGAGTTGCTCTATGACCAGGTCATCTACTTCGGGCCTTACTTCAATGAACCCTGAACCCGACGAGCGGCCGCTGGCCGCCTCGGGATGAAACAACCCAAGGAGAAAAATGAACCATCAACCCAGGTCCCGGCCCCGACGATTACTCGCCGGTCTGGGGCTATCCACGTTTTTTATGCTCCTGCTGCTGGCGTTGATGCAGCTCCAGCGGCCGGCTTANTCACAAGGNCTCGACCCGGCGGCCGAGCCTCTCNCCGTAGAGGCCGTTCCCACNNCGGTGCGCGCNCCCTGCCCTTCGCCCAACCCGCCGGCCCCCGGAGAGAGGGTCGAGCTCTATGCCGACGAGGAAATCATGCTCTCGTTCCGGCAGGCCAACGACCAGAAAGCGCTGGCGAATACGATTTACAATAACAAGACCGGCACAACCCAACTGGAAACATTGCCGCCGGAAGTCTGGTTTACCGCGCACCCCAATCTGGCCAACACCTCCTGGGTAGCCAACACCACNGGCGATCTGAACGGCGATGGCCATCTAGAGCAAATCTCGGCCTTCAAGAACAGCAGCGGTCAACTGGGAGCCATCTCCTGGTTCTATCCTACCAATCCCACCGACTGGTACAGCACCAGCGATCGCTTTGTCGGCGGTTCCCTGTCCGAGGTGGACGTGGCCGCCGGCGATTTAGACCGCGGGCACGATAACGACGAAATCGTCATCGCCTTCAAGGATCACTACGAAGACATCCACGTCGTGGCCATTAACGGCAGCACGACGGTTCCCAGTAACCTGGGCACCCAAATGGCGGAGTGGTGGAAGGATGACCTGGAGCGCGGCAAGGTGCATCATGTTGCCGTGGCCACCGGCGATCTGGACGGCGACGGCATGGATGACGAGATCGTCGTCGCCTACAAGGACAGCGGCAGCGACCTCCAGGTCCAGATCCTGCAGCTCAACGGCAACACCTTCCAGGAGGTCTGGCGCATCGACTCCCGCGATAACGGCCGCGACAACGTGGCCAGCGCCGGGTCCGGCGATTTCGCCAACAAGCGNCCCATCGACGTCACCACCGGCGACGTGGACGGCGATATGATGGATGAAGTCATCCTGGCCTTCCGGATCGGCGGCGGCACGTCGGGCGACGTCCAGCTCTGGGCGCTCGACGTCGACGGCGCGTTGGTGCACCAGATCCCCTGGACNATCGAAAGTAGCGTGTGGCGCAACCACACTATCTCCAAGCCGAGCAACACGCGCGACAAGGCGCCCACGTCCGTTTCCGTGTCGGCCGCCGATCTGGATGGCGACGGCGCGGACGAGATCGCCTTGGGTTACAACATCGCCTATCTGGACCTGTGCAGCGGCGATTACGGAGCCTCTTACGTGTGCAACAGCCGCTGGCTGCAACAACTGGTCACCTACGAGTACACGCCATTTGCCGCGCCGGAGTACNCGTCGTGCCCGGCCGGTTCCCCCACAAAAGGCTGCTTCCGCCAGCGATCGGGCAGCTGGACGAGCACGACGAACTACGGCCAGGACACTTCGGTTGAGGGAGCCGTGCTCATCAGCACCGGCGACATCGACCAGGACACGAAAGACGAAATCGCCCTCGCCCATTACAAATGGGAGAACGACAACATCGAGCTAATCTCTTTCGATGCGGACTCCGGCCTGACCAAGCGCAGCGCGATTGAAAGGGACCTCGGCACCAACCGGCCGACCGAGTTCTGGATCGGTATGGGTGATCGCGACGGCGATACCCGCTACGCGGCCTACACCGGCACCTGCTACCGGAAGACCGAGGCCAAGGTCGTGTCCGTCATCTTCGCTCCGCCCCACTGGCCAGAGGGCCATATCGCCGGTAACTACGATGCGACTGTCGCGTCGTTCGACTCGCAGTCGGTCCAGGCCTCGGGTGAAAGTCTGGAAGTCTCGACGTCAGTCGGGGCCTCCGTCACCGTCAACCCGTCTGTGCATGAGATCGGGGCATCCTTCACCTATGGCTGGGAAAAGGAAGCCTCGGCCGAGAAGACGCAAACGAAATCCATTGAGAACGGCTTGAAGTATTCCACCTGCCCGGAGTTCTTTTGTAACTCGGAGGAATTCCCGCCGAATTACAATGGCGTGCAGATCGTGGAGACATCGTTCAACTGCTTTGTCTACAACGAAGCCGCNGTGGGGAACATGGACGTNTGCCTGCCNTANTACTCGCGNACNCTGCCTTACCCCCACGACATATGGTACACCGAGGGCTATACCACCTATCCCGACTCCTGGGTCCCNCTCAGCCACAACCTGGCCCAGGGCCGGCAGGCGACGCAGTCCAGCGACGATCCGGCCTGGCCGGCGNCCGCCGCGCTATCCGTGGATAACGACGTCAACGGCGCCTTCACCAGCGGCCACGTCTCCCACACCGGCTACGGGACAGCGCCCAACAGCACCTCCTGGTGGCAGGTGGACCTGGGCGGCGTNCAGTGGATTGGGGCCNTGCAGATATGGAACCGCACCGACGCCGGCTACACCAACCGGCTGAAGGANTTCTACGTGTTCATATCGGAAGAGCCGTTTCCGACCAACGATCCGAATTCGTTAAAGAAGCTCTCGACGGTATGGAAGAAGTATGTTTCCGGCGAGGCCGGCCGGCCCAGTATCATCCCGGTCGACCACGAGGGCCGCTACGTGCGAGTGCAGCTATTCGGCCCAGACCCCACCGGCACGGCCGCGGCCACATCCAGCAACTTCCTGGATATGGCCGAGTTGCAGGTCTACGGTATGCCCGGCGCGCCGGANCAGTGGCCCAATGCCAAGCCCACNGGCAGCGGCAATACCTTCACCGTCACCTGGCCCGACCCCAACAAGGGCTCAGTCACCCAGACCGTCGCCGGCCAACTGCTGGGCGTCGATTCCGGCAAGACCTCGGTCGCCCCGGGCACGCTGGCCCAGGAGTCCTCTCTCGGGTTCGGGGCNGAAGGCGAGACGATNGAATCCAACGCCACGTCCAACGAGACATCGCTGGGCATGGAGATCATCTGGGTGAGCGGCGAAGCGACCTCCACCTCGTCGCAGAAAAAGTCCTACATCCTGTCCTGGGAGGAAAACATCGGGTTCTATGGCGAAGCGGTCGGTCTGCCACGGGAAACCACGCCGCCGACCATCGCCCCCTACTCCTATGACTTCTCCCAGTACGCCTGGCTCCAGCGGGCCACGTCCCGCGGCGGCGTCAGCCATGCNTTCCTGGTCGGCGGCTACTGGGTGCCNCAGGTCGGCCCTCCCGGCGTGGCAACNGCNCCGCCAATCNTGGACGGCCCGGCGGCGACGCCCGCGGCCCCCGTCGTTAAAAGCTCNTCGCATCCTGATCCGGATGAATGGGTGGCCGACAACACCGCCATCTTCAACTGGAAGCAGCCGAACAACGATTCAACCGCGATTGCCGGTTACCGTTGGCAGCTAGACCAGGTAGCCGACACGATCCCCCATGAAATCAACCGTGGGCTGATCACGACGGNGACGTTCGAGANTCTGGCGGACGGCGTCTGGTATCTGCACGTGCGCGCCGTCAGCACCGGCGGCCAGTGGAGCGAGACGACCCATCGGGCCATTCGCGTCGACGCGAACGCGCCTGAGGTCACGCTGACGGCCGATCCGGCGCAGCCGACTGGCGACAACGGCTGGTATATCACTCCCCTGTCGATTGCCGTCAGCGCCGAGGATGGGGCCGGTTCGGGCGTCGCCGGGGTTGAATACAGCAACGACGGCGCTAGCTGGCAACCGTACAGCGGCGCGGTGGCTTTCACGAGCGACACGGCCGGCACGACCTTCCAGGCGCGGGCGACTGACGCGGTGGGTAACGTGTCTGAGCCGGTCGCCATGACCTTCAAGATCGACCGCACCGCGCCGGACTCCCACGTGAGCGGCGGCCAGGGGCCGGGCGCGTACGTGGCCGATGTCTTCACCGGCGATAACGGCAATGAAGTGCTTGCCCTGGCCGGGGCCGTCGACGAAGCGCTTTCCGGCATCTCCGGCTTCAGCCTGGAATACGACGGTCTCGACTGGACCGGCGCCGACCCGATCGGCTCCTGGTACCCGTTCCCCGAGCACCCGGAGATTGAGGTCAACTGGTACTTCACCGCCACGCACCAGATCGGCGCGGGCAACCACATCTTCATGGGCCGGGCGCAAGACGCGGCCGGCAACCAAGAAGTGCCGTATGAGATCGCGCGCGTCCTGTGGTATCCGCAGGCCTCGCCCGACATCGACGGCAGTAGCGTCAGCGTCTCGCCGACGGCCGTCCGGCCCGGCGATGAGGTGACCTTCACGCTAGTGGCGCGCAATGCCGGCTGGCAGGAAGCTCACGTCGCCATCGTCAATACCTTGCCCGAGGGGCTGACCCCGGTCGATGGTTCGCTGCCCGCCGATGTTACCTATGATCCCGCCGCCAGGACGATCACCTGGCCGGCCGGTCTCCTGTGGCCCGGTCAGTGGTCGCGGGTGGAATTCAAGGCCCAGGCGGCTGCTGGGCTACCCGCAACCACGCTGGAGAACCAGGCCACCTTCCACGCCTTCTGGCCCAACACGGACCTGCTCCCGGATGAGCAACAACAACCGTTCATCGACCACGAGCAAACGATGACGAAGACCGCCCGCCTGGTCATCGACCCGGCGCTGCCCGCGGACAGCGACCGCACGCCGCCCTGGGCCTTCATCGCCATCAATCGCCAGGCGGCCATCACCGGCCCAGTCGTGGAAGTAGGCATCCCGGCCGCCGAGGATGCGCAGTGGATGTACTTGCGCGAGTGGCAGCCCGACCCCATGACGGGGAGTTGGGTCATCGTCCAGGATAGCGGCTGGACTGCCTACCGGCGGACGCTCGAGTGGACGCTCTCCGATGGGCAAGGCGTCAAATACCTGGGCGTCTGGGTGAAGGATCGCGCCGGGAACATCTCCATCCTCGATGAGAATTCCCTGGCCTATATCAACCGAATGGACGAGGTCCAGACCCTTGAAGACGGGGAGCGCGTGCAATATCGCGGCTTCCTGGAAGAAGGGTCGGAGATCTGGGGGGCNTTGGAAACGATCNCNGGCGACCCGGATGTGTTCGTCTGGCGGCCGCGCAATGCCTTCTGGCCGGACCGCTTCAGCAATGCAACAGTCGAGCCNGGACAGGTTGAGCAATCGGCCTACCGCCACATCCAGCAAAGCGGCCGCTACCTGATCGAAATTCAGGCCTTCGGGCCCAGTGAATTCGAATTCGTGATCGGCGGGGCCGGCCCGGAGTCGAACGACCGGGATAGAACGGAAGAGAAACCCATTCCGGCCCATCCACTGACCGTGTCCGACCCGTTGAGCGCCGGCCAGACCGGCAGCGTAGCCGACCTGGAGTACAAGCTCTACCTGCCGGTAACGTCAAGGTAGGCATGTAGCAAAGGTGCGGTGCATCCTTCGGGGTGCATCGCACCTCCCTCCTCTCGGAAAAAAGGAGCGCGGGAAATGAACACCATGAAAAGGTATTTTTTAACCCTTATCATTATCGCGTTACTTCTTCTATCGGCCTGTACGCTGGCGGATAGCGACACGGCTGCGCCGCCTGCTGAAGCCGGACAGTCCGCGACACCAGCAGCAACCTCTCCGTCCCCGGCCAACAGTCAGGCGGTTGAGACAACTCAGCCCGCGGCGATGGACTCCCCCGTGCCATTAGCCGATGCCCTGGAGAGTCTGGAGCCACGGGATGTATTTCAGAACTTTTATGGCATAACCCAGGTCCCACGCCCATCGGGCCAAATGGAGCAGATACGGCAGTATCTGGTCGATTTTGGCGAAGGGCTGGGCCTGGAGACGCTCGTGGATGAGGCCGGCAATGTTCTGATTCGCAAGCCGGCCGCCCCCGGTTTCGAAAATCGCGCGGGAGTGGTCTTGCAAGCGCACATGGATATGGTGCCCCAGATCGCGGACGGTGTGNNGTTCGATTTCNANNTCGATCCAATCCCGGCCTTTGTCAGCGGCGATTATATCGTGGCCGANGGGACAACGCTGGGCGCTGACAACGGGATCGGCATGGCCATGATCATGGCCGTCCTGCAATCCACGACGCTGGAAGCCGGCCCCCTTGAAGCCTTGTTTACCGCGGATGAAGAGTCCGACATGTCAGGAGCAAACGGTCTGAGAGGCGATTTGTTGCAAGGGGAGATCCTGATCAATATGGATTCGGAGGATGAGGGCGTGTTCACGATCGGCAGCGCGGGCGGCGCGCACGCCACCATCCAGTTTACCTACCCGGAGGTAGACGCGCCGGCGGGCATGGTCGCCTACGAGATAAAAGTCCAGGGGCTTAAGGGCGGCCATTCCGGCCTCCACATCAACCTGGGACGCGGCCACGCAACCAAACTGCTGGTGCGACTGTTAAAGGAATCAGCCGGCCGGTTTGGGATACGNCTGGCAAGTCTCACCGGCGGCACGGCTTTCAACGCGATACCCACCGACGCCACCGCCATTGTCATCTTGCCGGAGGAGCAGGTGGAAGCATTTACTGTCTACATCCGGGATTATGAAGCCACGGTCCAGTCTGAACTCTCGGCTGTGGAACCGGACCTGGACATAGCGCTGGCGGCCGTTGCCTCACCCGAGCGAGTCATGGATGAATCGGTTCAGGTAGATGTGATCGACGCGCTGTACGCGCACCCCCAGGGAGTGATGCGCATGAGCGATGTAGTGCCAGACCTGGTGGAGACTTCGACCAACATGGGGGTTGCGACCCTTCACAATGGGCAGTTGGAGGTGGTCAGCTGCCCGCGCAGTTCGGTGGATTCCGCTCTGACGGATGTCAACCAAATGATCGGCAGCGTGTGGGAATTGGCCGGTTATCCGCTGGCCATTACCGACCAGTACAAGGGTTGGAAGCCCGACCCCGAGTCGCCTGTTCTGGGGATTATGCAAGCGGCTTACCAGGAGTTGTATGGTCGGGAGCCCGTCATATCGGCCGTTCATGCGGGGCTGGAATGCGGCGCGATCGGTGGAATTTATCCAGAAATGGACATGATCTCCATCGGCCCGACTCTGAATGATGTTCATTCGACGGATGAAAGGCTGTTTATTCCTAGCGTCGGCAAGGTCATGGCTCTCTTGACCACCGTTTTGCAGCAAATCCCTGGAACTCAGTAAACGACATTGTTCGCGGAGGTGAACCAATGAAACGATTACCATTTTTCTTTTTAGCAGCCTTGCTCGTGGCACTGCTGGCCGGTTGCTCGCCGGCCGCGAACGCGCCGACAGAAGAAGCGGCCGAACAACCCACTACGGATTCCGGGGCCGGAATCGCTAACCCCGCTTCCGAGAACTGCGTGGCCCAGGGCGGCACGCTGGCCATCGAAGAGCGCGGCGACCTGGGGCAGATCGGCATCTGTTATTTCGAGGATAACCGCCAGTGCGAGGAATGGGCGCTGATGCGCGGCGAGTGCCCNGCCGGCGGCGTGAAGGTGACCGGCTACGTCACCGAAGCCGGCCGGTTCTGCGCCATTACCGGTGGCACGTACGCCGTCAAGGATGAGGGCAGCGACCCCGAACAGGGCACCTGTACATTCGCGGACGGCTCACAGTGCGATGCCTGGGAATACTACAACGGCGCGTGCGCGCCCGGCGCCACCACGCCCGCAGCCGGTATCGTCCCGCTGACGATGGAACTTTGCGACGGGCAGGCGCAAGCGATGTCGCATTTCCTGAACGACCTGATCCCGACCGTGACGGATGAACCGCTGAGCGATCCCGTCACCGGGGCCAGCGGAACCGGCTGCCAGTCGACGATTACCGGCACAGGCGTCAACTTCGAGAGTCCGTCGGCCGTGGTGGGCGTGCTGGGCAGCATGCTGGAAGAGCAGGGCTGGACGGTCGACCCGATGCTACAGGCCGACGGGCCAACGGGCACGTCGATGGGTTNTCGCAAGGACGACCAGCTGTGCCTGGCCGGGGCCATCTGGTTCCCCGATGAATCCGCCAATTGCCCGGACGACCAACCGATCTCGACCTGCGCGGTGACGCCGGAGCAGCAGCTCTACACGGTGACGCTGAACTGTGGCGTGGAGACGGCCGGGGAATAGCCGATTAGCCGGAAGACACCGGGCGCGCGGCCCACACGCCAGGCAATCGCCCGGTCTTTTGAAAGCTGTATCTGCCTGAAATCGACAGGGGGTTACTGCAAATAATCGCGCAGCGACCGGCTGCGGCTGGGGTGGCGCAGCTTGCGCAGTGCCTTGGCCTCGATCTGGCGAATGCGCTCGCGCGTGACGCCGAAGCTCTTGCCGACCTCTTCCAGGGTGTGGTCCTTACCGTCGTTGAGGCCGAAGCGCATCTCCAGTACCTCGCGCTCGCGCTCGTTCAGCGCTTCCAGCACGGTGCGAATGTGCTCGCGCAATAGCTCTCGGCTGGCGGCGTCGCCCGGCTCCAGGATGCTCTCATCGGCCAGGAAATCGCCCAGTTCCGTGGCGTCGTCGTTGTTGCCCACTGGCGTTTCCAGCGACATGGGGTCCATGGCGATGCGCAGGATGTCGCGGATCTTGCCCACGGCTAGCCGCCACTTGCGCTCCAGCATGGGGTCGACGGGCTGGCCGGTTTCCTGGGCCAGCTTGATGGCCGCCGACTCTTCCGGCGTCAGGTATTCCAGCTCGGGGGCCAGGGCCAGCTCTTCCGTGCTCGGCTCGTGGCCCAACTTCTGCACCAGCTCGCGCTGCACCTTGACGATCTTGTTGATCGTCTCGTACATGTGGACGGGAATGCGAATGGTGCGCGCCTGATCGGCGATGGCCCGGCTGACGGCCTGGCGAATCCACCACGTAGCGTAGGTGCTGAACTTGAAGCCCTTGGTGTGGTCGAACTTTTCCACCGCGCGCAGCAGGCCGACGTTGCCCTCCTGCACCAGGTCCAGCAGCTGGATGCCGCGGCCCATATACCGCTTGGCCACGCTGACGACGAGGCGCAGATTGGCCCGCGTCAGGTTGCCTTTGGCTTCCTCGGCCAGATGGACGATCATGAACTCGTTGTACATGAGCGACGAATCAGGCGGGAAGAGCCAATCCTCGACCTCGGCCGGAGGCGGCAGCTGGCCGGTGCGCTGAACGTGGTCGGTCACCTGCTGGGCCAGCCCCTGGGGCAGCAGGTAGAAAGCGGTGAAGACGGAGAACAGGCAATCGGCCAGGTCGGTCCAGGCCTCATCCTGCCCCCACGTGCCGTCATTGAGGTAGCGGTGGACGTAGGAGCGCTCGCTGCGCTGCCAGTCCTCACGCAATTTCCGCGCCTCGGCGATCAGTGGCAGCAATTCCGGCGAATCGACCTTGATGTGGGCGCTGCTATCGAGGACGCACTGCCAGCACTCGAGCAAGTTGTGGTAGTTGAGCACCATGACCTGGGCGCGCATTGCGTCCGGGTTGGCGGCCCGGTCGGCGGCCTGACCGGCGGCTTGTTCGGCGGGGGGACTCTTGCGGCCGCGGCGGCCGTTGCCGTTGGTGTTGCGCGAGAGGCCGACGTCTTGATTGAGCCGGTCGAGCACGCGCTGGGCCTGCATCTGTGTCGCCAGCCAGATCTCCTGCTCGGCCGACAACAGGGGGACCTGCCCAATTTCCTTGAGGTAGGTATGTACCGGGTCGTCCTCGGCGTCGCCCAGGTGCAGCGATTCCTCGTCNTCATCCAGGTCGTCGAGCCGGTTGAGCAANCCGATATCGCCCGGATCGTCGATCAGNTCGCCGTCGGCCGAGACGATGCGGATATTGAGCTTCTGCAGGCGCTCGTAGAGCTGCTCGGCCTGCTCCTCGCTAACGGAGGCCAAGATGGATTGCACATCCGACTCGGCGATCTGTCGCGAGCGGCGGGCCTTGCGAACCAACGCGTCGACGTCAAGCGGTTCGGAGCCTTGCCCTTCGTCCGCCGCATCTTCCATGTCGTCGATTTCGTCGTCTTGCTCTGTTGGGTCCGGTTCCGGGTATATCTCCATAGAGAAGCCACATTAAAAACGAGTGACGATCAACGAGTAACGAGTGAAGACAAAAGCCAGGCACGACTCGCACCGCCCCGTGGCCCATCCCTTCGCTAACGCGGCCGGCGGCCGCTGTGTCCCTCTTCGGCGCGCCGGCGGCTGGTGGCCGACATCGCATCACGGGCGCGATTAATGCGCCTCATCTCTTGCACCTGGTCAAGGTATGACCGGGTCAGCTCGTCGCTGGACTCAGCTTGACTACCCGACGGGAGAAGTTGCTTAAGAATGGTGTTGTGTTCTCTGATTTTTTCCAACCGCCAATCGAGCACNGACAACGCCAGAGTGTCGGGCAAGCGCTCCAGCTTCATCTCCAGCGTTGACGGATTTGCGAAAAGCGCCTTGACCCGTTGCGCAAGCACCGAGTCCAGACTATCGCACAATTCATCGATCGTTGCAACAGTCTCATAGGTGGCACGGCGGGCGACGATCTCCAGCAGCGCCTTGTCCTCGACGCGGGTAAAGTCGGCGGCCGACACCTCCGGCTGCTTGTTGCGGCTCAACAGGTAATTGACCGACGACAGCGCGCCGGGGTGCTCCAGGCATTGGCGCAAGAAGTTCTCTTCCAGGCGCGAGGCGTGGCGCAGGCGGCGCGTGGCGATCTTCCCGCCGCCGCTGCTCAGCGTGCCACGCGGCGGCGCGCCGAAGTCGTCGGGGGGCGCGTCTGGCTCGGGGGGCACGTAAGTCTGCTGGCTCCCAGGCCTATCACCCGGCTTTGCCCGTTCCGGCGGCGGTCGGCGGTCGCTCGCTGCCGGTCGGCTGTCCGTGGTCCTCGGCCGGCGTTCCTTCTTCTGCCGCTCGGCCGCCTGTCTCAGCGCCGCCTCGTCGATCCCCAGCGTCTTGCTCAACTTCTTCAGATAATGGTCGCGCTCGATCGGATCGGCGATATCGCCGATGAGGGGCAGCACCTGAGCCGCGGCAACCGACTTGCCCTTAGCGTCGCCCGGCTCNAGTTCAGCAGCGACGACCTGGATGACGTAATCGACTACCGGCCGGGCCTCGGCCAGCAGCTTCGGCCAGGCTGTCGGGTCGGTGCGGATGAGCTTGTCGGGGTCCTGCCCCTCGGGCAGCGTGACGACGCGAATGTCGGCCTTCAGCCGCCCTTCGAGCTGCACCAGCCCGCGGGNGTTGAAGCGCACGTCGAGTTCCCGGTCCAACGTCTCGCGCGCCANTTGCAGGCTGCGCAGNGTGGCNTTGGCCCCGGCGGCGTCGGGGTCGAGGGCCAGNACGAAGCGCTTGCTTTGCTTCTGCAACAGNCNCAGTTGCGTCTCCGTCAGGCTCGTGCCCATCTGGGCCACGACGTTGCGGAAGCCGTGCTGCCAGGCGGTCATCACGTCCAGNTACCCCTCGACCAGCACCACCTCGCGCGCCTCGCGGATNTGGCGNNNGGCCATGTCGAGGCCGAAGATAAGGTTGCTCTTGTCGAAGAGGNCCGTCTGGGGGCTNTTGAGNTANTTGGGNACGCCGTCGGGGTCGAGCGTGCGCGCGCCGAAGCCGACGACGCGGCCGTCGAGGTCGCGGATNGGGATCATCAGNCGGCCGCGGAAGCGGTCGTAGCGGGTGTGACGCTCCTCGTGCTCGGTCAGCAAACCCACGGCCATCAACTCGTCTTCGCTATAGCCCTGGCCGGTGAAGTGGGTCTTGGCCGCGTCCCACGANTCGAGGGCGAAGCCGAGNCGGAAGGCGGCCACGGTNTCGTCGGNCAGNGCGCGNCCGGCCACGTAGCGGCGGGCGGCTTCGGCCTGNGGCGCNTGGAGCAGGAGCTGGTGGTAATAATTGGAAGCGGCGTCGAGCAGGGCNACCTGGCGCTCCTCNATGGCCTCGCGGGCGGCGTCTTTNGGCCGNGTCTCTTCCAGCGTCACCCCGGCGCGGCGGGCCAGATCGACCAGGGTCTCCTTGAAGTCCCAGCCGTTCTTCTTCATGACGAAGGAGAAGACGTCGCCGCCNTCGGCGCAGGCCCCGAAGCAGCGCCANGTCTGNNTCTCNGGGAAGACGTANAANGCGGGCGTGCGNGTGTTGGGGTGGAAGGGGCAGAAGCCGGCNNAGTTGCGCCCCGATTTGCGCANNTGGACGCCNTAGTCCTGGACTACGTCGACGAGGTCGAGNCGGTTTTTGATCTCCTGTANTGTCGGTCATCGGAACATCCGCAGATTTCGCAGATTTCGCAGATTGAAGAGGCGCGACTCTGTCATCTCCTCTATTCATACGGCCGTTGAATGGGGGATTATACCGCAACTGGGGCAGGGGTTCTATCAAAGGCAAACCCAAGGTCAATTTGATGTCTTACTGCTCGAAATCATGCTTTGGAATCCATTGACTTATTTTTTTTTGTTAAATTTCGTGCAGTCGCACCTCACACGGTTTACAACTGGTAGAGCACTAGTTCATTCAGAGAAAGCTTACCGACAAACATTGAGTAATCGTAACCAGCAAGGGCACATTTCAGGAGGATAGCCATGGGTTGGGGTGATGTGATTTCCATTGGGCTTGGGCTTGGTAACGCGGCTTTAAATGCATCAAACGCAAGCACACTGCAGCAAATGAAGTTGCAACAGGCCAGCGAAGCAATGTATCGCGAGTTCATCAGCTTCGCGCGTAATGGTTTGTTTCATCTCAAGCAAACAGCTGAGAACGTCTTGACCGGTGAAGATGAATCACCACTGAAGGCAGCCGGAGCCATGCGAATTCTAGACTACCAGTTATCCTCTTCCGGCATAACACCCGATTTATTTCCTGAACTCGTAGACAAGGAATATGCCGCGGCTACAACTAAGCTAATCAGCGGTAATAGCAATCGCATGTACACAGCCCTGGACGCTGATGGGAGGACCCAGGTTAATCAGCTTGTGGAACACATACAACAACTGACAGACCTTCAGTATTATTTGGAACATGCCGACAGCGTTAGTCGCTTGCGTACCAATGAAAATGCGAACAACGTCGGAAGTGCCATGCAAAATAAGGGGTGTCTGATCTCTCTTGGTTTATTCGCGCTGGGAACTATGCTGGCTATGATTAGCATTGAACTTGGGGTACTTACGGGTTTTGCCGCATGGATCGTGGGAATAGTTGGTTTAATACAGTTAGTTCGTAATCGAAATACTACTAACGCCGCCCAGAAGACTCTCAAAGAGCTTGAGAGCACCATCGATTTGCCTCGGTTTAACCTTCTTAATCAAAAGTTTTTGTCTACGGAAAAGGCAAAATTGCTGCAGAAGGAATCGGAACAGTACGTAGAGAATTTCTTCGGCGACTACACACTGCTTCAAGATGGGTGGCGAGCCTAAACGATTTTAGCTGACCCGTCGCTGAAAACTTTGTACATTGAAGTAACCGATTCGTTATAACGTGCCAAGGTAAGGTAATCATGAAACGAATAATCCATTCTTGTTTGCCAAGCTTTCTGATGCTGGTTAGTCTCCTTATAGGATGCAATGCCGGAGAAAATGCTGCTGATGTAGAAATTAACATTCCCGAGACTGAGGTCAGCATCAATTACAATTGTCCGTCTGGAGCCATAACAACTGCCGTCTATAGTATCGAGGATTTGTCTTCCTACATTGTTCACAATTGGGATTATATCGAGCGTTCCGAAGGAGCTCCCCGCGAGTTATACAGCGAAGAAATAGACGCAGTTTCACTCGAAAATGGCCAGGTGGCAGATACGGACTCGGAAGTCACCATCTATTTCGACACCTTCCATAAGAGCGATTGGGTTAGGCTTAACGGGCAATCCTTTGTTCGTCATAATGAAGGCGCATGGGAGAGTATTACTGGCTCAGATTGGGGAATTACGGCAGACGGATTAATGGGAGACAGCTCCGTATTTTACGACAATCTTTACAAGGTACCGTGGGAAAAAAGTGGGCAGCTGGCACCAGAAGCTACCTATTGTGAGCTAAAGCAAGTTGACTTTAGTGGGAACGGTGCATGGCAAATGACCTTTCATAATGTGCCACAGTGGGTGTTTCAAAGCGGCTTTAGTGGCCGACGAAGCGGTGCTTATGAGTACCAAGAAGTACAGGATAGGATTCGAAGCGGTTGGACGTTTCAATCGGCTGATTACAGAGCAACCATAGCAGATCTTTACTCCTCCCCTCGGCTCATAGGAGAATCGGTCCGTACCAAACTTGGCGATGGGGCCAGCAATGTCATGTACGTGACATGGGAGACACAGTGGAGCAACTTCAACGAGCCGGTAACGATCCGCCAACCTTAGCCATAGGAGACCGACAAACGCCCCAACACCTAGCTCAAAACCATTTTGAATGCTTTTCTGGTTTTTCTCGCCTGTTTGGCCCCAGTGAGTTGCGAAGGAGGCGGCCACCAAGGCGAACGATGCAGGATTAGGCTGAGCCCTGCGGAAATGTAACGTAAGGGATTACGGGGGATCTGATCGTCATCTCTCAGCGCCAATCATCTTTTGCTGCAGCAGTTCGCCGGGAACCGCCAGGAAATGCCTGTCGCGGTGGACGAGGATAGCGCCGTGGTGGGCGGCCGTCGCGGCGATGAGAAGGTCGATAGTCGGAACACGGGCGGTTGCAATGTGACGCAATGCCACGGCCCGAAGCGCCACAGGTTCATCGGCGGATAAAACCGATGTGAATAAATCACGGTAATCTTCCAGAACTTGACTAAATTCCTCTTGCCGGTCAAATGACCGCAGGCGCGCGTGCATTTCAACCAAGCTTAAAGCCGAAATTGATACCTTATCCTCTTCGCTTTTCATCAAGGTACTGATTAATTCCCAACCCGGTTCTTGTTGAATGTGGACCAGCCACGCTGACGTGTCGAGTAGATAGATCGACATGTCTAATCGATTTCCTCGTCTTCCCGTTCGCGTTCGCGAATGAGGTCGCCAATCGGATCGCTACCTGGGGGGAATAAATGCGCCCATTTTCCTTCGAGTTGCTTCACTCTTTCGGCGCGGGTCAACATCGGCCGCACAATCAACGTGCGCTCCTTTCCCACCTCAAATTCCAACTGCATCCCCGGTTTCAGCTCCAGTTTGCGAACGATAGCCGCGGGGATGGTAATTTGATTTTTGCCGGTTATTGTTGCTTGGAAGGCCATTGATACTCTCCTTGAATGAATTATATTTCAAGGGGCCGCTTACCGTCAAGGACAACTTTTGATTCAAGGATTGCTGCTTGGTGCTAACACTATTGAACCGCGATTAACAACCATTTTTTGGTCTGCTTTTTACTTGTGATAGAATTCACATCATGGGAGAAGAGCAGTGTTCTCCCATATGTTGTATTTATTGGCGCATCTCGCGCGGTAGGACTATGATCCCGCCAGACTTGCTCGCGAGACTAGCTATCCTACCCGGAACAACAGAGCGCGATTATGGAACAAACTTTAATCGATTTCCTGCCGATCGCCGTCTTGTTCGGCATTGCACTCTTTTTTGCGTTGCTCTTACCCATCTTGTCCCTCAGTCTGGGGCCAAAACGACTGGCCGATCGCTCGCTGGCGCCCTATGAGTCGGGCATGACCGCCATCGGCGAGGCGCAGCGCCGCCTGCCGGTGAAGTTCTATCGCATCGCCGTGTTGTTCATCCTCTTCGACGTTGACATCATCCTGCTCGTGCCGTGGGCGGTCACCTTCCGCAACCTCGGCTATTTCGGGCTGGCGGCCATGCTCATCTTCATGGTCATGTTCATCGTCGGCGACTTGTGGGTCTGGAAGAAAGGAGTTCTGGAATGGGAATAGAACAAAAACTGGGCAACCTGGGTGTCGTCACCTATCGCCTGG
>JAACJX010000254.1 GCA_014237545.1 Ardenticatenia bacterium
GGCCGAGTCGCTGCTGGGCCAGGCGGCGATTGCCAACGCCAAGCTGGCCTATGCCGACTTCAAACAGGTGTTCTCTTCCGACCGGTTCGCCGCGCTGCAAGCGAAGGGAGCGCGGGCGCAGCGGCCGCTGTGGGCCTCGACCAGCACCAAGAACCCGGCCTATCGGGACGTGGTCTACGTGGAAGAGCTGGTCGGGCCGGACACGGTCAACACCGTGCCGCCGCAGACGCTGGTGGCCTTTCTAGACCACGGGGTCGTCCGGCCGACCCTGGAAACGGGACTGGCCGAGGCGCAGGCGGTTATCGATCGGCTGGCGGCGCTGGGCATCGATATGGCCGAGGTGACGGAGCAACTGGAGCGCGAGGGGGTGACGGCGTTTGCCGACGCGTTTACGGCGTTGCTGGCGGGGGTGGGGGAGAGAATTAAGAATTAGGAATTAGGCGCGACGCGCTCCTCAAAGCGCGTCGCGCCTGGCGGTTACTTTTGGTCGCGAACGGCAGGCGCTCAGGTTCCTTCACCGCCAAGCGCATCCGATCCACACTTTGGGGTTCACTTCAAGGATCTCCTCATCAGAGGCTCGGCCACGATGAGCTTGCTCTACCCCTCACCACGAATAGCAAGAGTAAGGCCAACAGCAAGAAACGATTGTCAACCCATCCGAAAATCCTTCTCCCCTGCCCGCACCGCCACCGCCACCCAGTTCTCCCGCGGCGGCAGGGGGCAGGAGAAATTGGGCGAATAGGCGCAGTNTGGGTTATAGGCATAGTTAAAGTCCACCTCCATCTCGTCTTCGCCCACGCGCACCAGCCCCGGCCGGTGGTTGTCCAGNTAGCGGCCCGCGCCGTAGGTCTCNCGGCCCGATGTNGCGTCGCGGAAGGGCAGGAAGAACTCCTCGCCGGCCGGGTCGCTGTAGAGGGTCANTTGGGCCGGTTCGCCGTCAACGTCAAANGTGAACGTCCCCCAGCGGCGAAACGGCCGCGAGTCGCCGGTGCTGGTCTCCATCTCGATCACCGGCTCGTCCTCGGGCAGGCGGTCGACCGCCACGCGCAGAGCCAGCGCCGGGTTCTCATCGTAATAGTCCAGCCCCCTGAATCCGTCACGCTGGTCGTCGTCCAGCGGCGATTGCGGATGGAACTGCATAAAGTCATCGATCTGCTCGCGAAAGTTTTTCAGGTGAATGTCCATAGATAGCCCTAACCTCCTTTCAGTTTCTTGCAGAGTTGCATTTTTTTCTGCGTAATCTGCGAAATCTGCGGGTCTCTTCAGCTTAATCTTTGGCGTCTCCCTTCCGGGCCAGCATAAACAGGTGGCCGCCGGTGGCCGCTTCGCCGCCCAGCGAGTCACTGATGATCGCCGACCACAGCACCTCGAATCCCGCGCCCCGCGCCAGGCCCAGATTGGTCTCGGCGTCATAGTGGCTCCAGTACATCGGCACGCCATAGTAGTCGCTGTCGCGATCCTCGACCAGGTCTTCCGCGCCTAGGCACAGGAAGGCCAGACCGCCCGGCCGCAACAGGCGGTAGATATCGGCCAGAATGCCGGCATGGGCGGCGCGGGGGATGTGGATGATGGCGTAGTAGGACACCACCGCGTCGAACGTCCCCGCGGCGAACCCCAACCGGGTCAGATCCATACCAGCCAGCGCCACCTCGGGCACNTGGCCGGCCGCCAGCGCCAGCTGCCGCTCGGCGAAATCGACGCCAATCACGCGATAGCGCGCCGCCAGCCGCCGCAAGATGGGCAGGCCCGCGCCGCACCCGGCGTCGAGCACCAGCTTGCCCGGTCCGAGCTGGCTCAGCAGTTGCTCCAGCGCGGCGATGTCGGGCGAGTCCTTTGGCCGGTCGGCCAGATAGGCCTCGGCCGCTCGCTCGTAGCCGGCGCGGACAATTCGTTTGGGATCCATCACGCTCCTCGACCTCCTGACCCGGCTAGGTGCGTCACATCGCGCCAATACCGCTCAGAAAGGCGCGCGCCAGGATCATGTGCCCCGTCAGGTTGGGGTGAACGCGGTCATGGCTGAGGGCCGCCGGGGAGACGTATGGCAGGACGGCATCGAAAGCGGCTTGCGTGTCCACCAGGATCGCGTCGTGGCGCGCGGCGATGTCGCCCACGATGCGCCCGTACTGGTCCATCATGGCCCGCATCGGGTCGCGGCCGTCCGGCTCGATGAAGTAGGGTGTCATCAGCACCAGCCCGCGAAGCCGCGGGCGCGTCTCGCTCACTAGCCACTCCAAAACGGCCGCGTACTCGTTTGGCGGCACGTGATNGGCCCGCATCCAGGCATCTCCAAACCGCCGCCAGACATCGTTGATGCCGATGCAGATCGACAGCCAATCCGGCCGCTGGTCCAGCGCGTCGGTTTGCCAGCGTGCCCGCAGGTCGCGGACGGTGTCGCCGCCGACACCCATGTTGACGACGCGCGCCGGCCGCGTTGGATGGGCCGCGCGCAGCCACGCATCGACCAGGGCCACGTACCCGTCGCCCAGGCCATCCCCCTCGCCCACGGGCCGGCCACGGCCGCAGTCGGTGATGGAGTCGCCGATCATCAACAGCTTGCTATCGGATTCAATGATCATCTTCTCGCCTCGCGGCTATCATGAGACTTCTCACACCTGGCAGGTGGGCAATGAACCCCCGACAAAATTGGGGTTAGCTCGCCCAACTGACAGGTCTTTTACCAAACTCACCGGTGCCGCTCCACGCCTACTTGCCGGCACATCTCCAGCACCGGGCAGGTCGAGCAGCGCGGCAGGGNTCCGGTGCAGATGTGCTTGCCGAAGGGCACGAGCAGCCGGTTGATCTCTACCCAATACTCCCGCGGCAGGACCTTTTCTAGTTCCACCATCGTTTTTTCGGGCGTCGGCGCGGCCACATAGCCCCAGCGATTGGTCACGCGGTGCACGTGGATATCGACGCTGATCCACGGCTGGCCGCAGCCGATCCCCAGCGCCAGATGGGCGCACTTGACGCCCACACCAGAGAACGACAGCATCACCGCCTCGTCGCAGGGCAGCTCGCCGCCGTATTCGTCCATGATCTGCNGGGCGATGGCGTGGATCTGGGCTGCTTTGCGCTCGTGGAATGTGCTGGGAGTGATCAGCTGGTCGATCTCATCTGGCGAGAGCAGGGCCATCTCGGCCGCCGTACGCGCCTGCTCGAACAGGCGTTGGGCGATGGGTAGCGACTCCTCGTCGCGGGTGCGAATGGAAATGATGCAGGCGATGAGCTGCTCGAACGGCGCGGCATAGCCGAGGTCAGCCAGNTCGAACATTGCCGCCTTNGGGAANGGGGCCACGGCGNCGTCGATCAGGCNCATCGCCTCGTGGATGTCGAAGGGGCGTTTGTCCGGTACCGCGCTCACACGGAGAGCTTAACGCAAAGGTGCGGAGACGCAAGAGACATAGAAAGGGAAAAACGGGGAAAGAGAGCAGGGGAGAAGAGGTAACCTGTGGGCTCCCTTTCTCCCCTGCTCCCTTTTGCCCCTATTTCTCTACTTGCCCGCCAATGTCTTCTGCAACTGCTGCCATCCATCCTTGATTTGGAATGAGCGCGCCCGCAGCGTGCCGATGATGCCATAGGGCAGGAAGATGACAATAAGCATGAAGATAATGCCGTAGATGAGCGTCCACGACGCCCCGAACCAGCGCTCCAGCCAGTAGCCGAGCAGCTGGATGATCACCGCGCCCAGCACCGGCCCAACGAGCGTACCAAGGCCGCCGATGATCGTCATGGCCAGCGCGTCGATGGTGGTGCCGAGCGACAGCATCGACGGCGTTACGCTGACCTTGTAGCTGGCCGACAGCGCCCCGGCCAGGGCCGCGAAGACGCCCGCGGCCACGAAGGCCGTCAGCTTGTACCAAAAAGTGTTGAAGCCGATCATCGCCGCCCGGTTCTCGTTCTCGCGAGTGGCGACCATCACTTTGCCTGTCGGCGAATCGACCAGCCGCTTGATGATCAGGAACGCGGCCACAAAGAACACGAGGGTCAGATAATAGAAGCGCGTGCGGTGGTCGGTGGCGCTCAGGTAGGCAGGCACCGGGAAGCCGTGCAGGCCGTCGTCCGCGCCGGTATAGGTGCGGAAGTCGCCCGCCTCGGCCAGAATGTAGAACATCTCGGCGAAGGCCAGGGTGACCATCGCCAGATAGACGCCCTTCACGCGCAAGGAGAGCACGCCGAAGATGATGCTCTGTACCAGCGCGATGATGACGACCGCCGCCAGNGCTGTGCCGAACGACCAGTTGAAATTGCGGCCGATGAGAATGGCGATGGCATAGCCGCCGGTGCCGAAGAACATGGCATGGCCGAATGACAGGATGCCGGTATAACCCAGCAGCAGGTCATAGCTCATGGCGAAGATGGCAAAGATGAGCATCTGAATGATCATGCCCTGCCAGAACTTGGCCGCGCCGCTCTCGGCCAGCTGCATCAGGCCGCTGAGGCCGCCGGCCCTGTCCGGCACGGCTGTCGGGTCGCCGATAGTCGCCCCGGCCAGCAGCGGAAAGAGGACAAGGAAGCCGAGGATAAGCAGATACGGCCACCAATTCGACAGCCAGCGCCGGGCGGAAACTTGTGTGGTGATGGGCATTGTTTCGTTCATAGTTTAATGACGAATGACGAGTGACGAATGACGAATTCAGAACGGGTTGTCATTCATTTCCCATCATTATTCTTTCTTACCGAAAATGCCGGACGGCTTCAGCAGCAGCACCAGTGCCATGATCAACACCGTCGAGGCGCGGGCNATGGCCGGGCTGCCCTTGATGACTGTATCCAGGAACGGCAGGTCGATGCCCGCGGCAACAAAATGGTCGCCGAAGGCGCGGGCCATACCCAGGATGATCGTCCCCACGGCCGCGCCGATGAAACTGCCCATCCCGCCGATGACCACGGCGATAAAGGCCTGCAACTGGTAGATGGCCCCCATGCCCGGAAAGACGCCCAGGTACGGCGCGGCGATGACCCCGCCCATAGCCGCCAGCCCGGAGCCGAGGGCGAAGACGAGGGTGAAGATACGGCGCACGTTGATGCCCAGCGCCTGAACCATCTCGCTGTCCTGTACGCCGGCGCGGATGATCATGCCCAGCCGCGTGCGGCGCAGCATCAGGCCCACGCCGATGAATACCAGCACGCCGACGAGGATGATGAAGATACGATAGGTGGGGAAGGCCCGCCCCAGCACGTCGATTGACTGGCAGTTTTCGCTGAACCAGTTGATGATCGAATCCGACCGGCAGCTCTCGCCAAAGAGGGACGGCGGCGGCATCGGCGGGTTGGCTTCTTCGCCGAACATGGCCTCGATCAGGTCGATGCCGGCGATGCTGAGGCCCAGCGTCAATACCAGNTGCGTNACCGGATTGCCGTAGAACGGGCGAATCAGGCCGGTCTCGATGGCCACACCGCCCAGCGCCCCGGCAATAGTGCCCATGATGATGGCCAGCAGGAAGCGCAGGTCNGGNGACAGGGCCAGCATGAACGTCTCCCCCGGGTCGCGGACGAGCAGCAGGGCGATGCCGATCGCCGCNGCAACCCCGGCGATGAGCGCNGTCTGCCAGATCGGCCGCAGCGGCACCTCTTCCTGCCGCTCNTTGGGCGACAGCAAAATGCCGATGGGCACGCCGGCCAGCGCCACCAGCAGCAGGCGGCGGAACATCTCCGCCATCGGCTCCTGGGCATTGGCCGTCGTCACCGCCCCACCCACGGCCGTCAGGTTGAACGCGTTGAGCGCCCGGATGGGGAAGCCGCGCAGGGCCAGGAACAGGATGGCCGCCGCCGCGATCAGCAAGCCGATTGTCGCCAGCCGCCGGGTGCGCCTGTCGGTAATACGCGGCCAGAAGGCACGGCCCAGGTGTTGCGACAGCATGACCGCCGCGATAAGGACGAAAAAGATGGGCAGCGTGTTGAACAGCAGCCGCGGGTTCAGGTACGTCGACAGGCCGACATATGCCCCCANGACAAATAGCACGCCGTGGGCAAAGTTGAGCACGTCCATCAGGCCGAAAATGAGCGACAGGCCCGACGCCACCAGGAAATAGAGGGAAGCCAGTGTCAAGCCGGAGAGCATGATCGACACCCAGACCTTCGGCTCCATCGACTGGATCGTGCCGCCGAAGATAACGATGGCGATGGCGAGAACGAGTAAAACGGTGCGNTTCTTTNTGATAAATGTTGTCATAGTCGCCCCCTATGCCGCCCCGAGGTAGCGTTGGATCGTCGCCTCGTCGTCGATCAGGTCGGCCATCATGCCGCTCTTCACGGACCGCCCNGTCTCGATGATGGTGTACCGGTCNGCCAGATGGCTGGCCATGATGAAGTTCTGCTCCACCAGCAGCACCGTCGTGTGGGCCGATAGCTGGCGAATAGCCTCCATCATCTGCTCGATGACCACCGGGGCCAGACCCTCGCTCGGCTCGTCGATGAGCAGCAGCTGGTTCTCCGGCACCAGCGCTCGCGCCACGGCCAGCATCTGTTGCTGCCCGCCGGACAGGTTGCCGCCGGGCAGCTTGATGAGCCGCTTCAGGTCAGGGAACAGGCCGTAGATGAACTCCTCGCGCCGGGCCAGATCGCCCGCCTTGCGTTCGGCGATGCGCAGGTTCTCCTCAACGGACAGGTCGCGGAAGATGGCGCGGTGCTCCGGCACGTAGCCAATGCCCTTAGCCGCCGTGCGGTAGGCCGGTTCGCCCTGGATCTCCCTACCGTTGAAGACGATGGCCCCGGCGCGTGGCGGGGTCAGGCCAAGGATCGATTTCAGCGTGGTGGTCTTGCCCGCCCCGTTGCGCCCCAGCAAAACGGTGATGCTGCCCTCGGGCACGTCGACGGAGACGCCATCGAGAATGTGAAATTGGCCGATGAAGGTCTGGATATCCCGGACTTCCAGAACGTTATTTTGCGTCTTGCTCATGGCTCCCGTCTTATTTCACTTCGGTCAAGTCGCCGTACAGATCGCCCAAATACGCTTTCTGCACGGTGGGATTCCCGGCGATTTCCAGCGGCGTCCCTTCGGCCAATAGCTGCCCCTGATGCATCACCGAGATGCGGTCGGACACATTCATCACGAGGTCCATCTTGTGCTCGACGAGGATAATGGTCTTGTCGCCCGCGGCGCGCACGCTCTGGATGACTTCCATGAGCATGGGGATCTCCTCGCGGGCCATGCCGGCCGTGGGTTCGTCCAGCAGCAGCAGGTCGGGGTCTGAGGCCAGCAGGATGCCAAGTTCCAGCTTGCGCTTGCCACCGTGAGGCAGCGAGCGCGCCGGCAAGGCTGCCTGATCGGCCAGGCCCACCTGCTGCAAAATGCCACAGGCACGTGTCTCGTAGGCCCGAAAATGGCGGAAGTGCTGCCAGAACTTGAAATTGTCGCGGCCAACGGCCTGGGCCGCCAGGCGCACGTTCTCCAGCACACTGAGGTTAGGGAAGACGTTGGTGATCTGGAACGAGCGACCGATGCCGATATGGGCGCGGCGATGGGCGGGCATCTCCGTGATGTCCTGCCCCTTNTAGATGACCTGGCCGCTGGTCGGCCGGATGTTGCCGCTCAGGAGATTAAAGAAGGTGGTCTTCCCCGCCCCGTTGGGGCCGATGATGGTGTGGAGCGTGTGGGCCTTGACCTTCATGCTGACGCCATCGACGGCCACCAGCCCTCCAAAGGCCCGGGTCAGATCCCGGGTTTCCAGAATGTTCGAATCATCCATGCCATTGATCCTCGGCCGAACGGTCATTGATAGAAACCTGACGGATCGGCGACAAAGGCGTGGGTCAGCTCAAAAACCGCGCGGCCGATATGTCAGGCCCGAACGAAGTCGGGTTGCAAAAAGAGGGAGACGCAACCGCCTCCCTCTTCTTTATAACACGAAACAGGCTTACTCGCAGCGCTCCGCGTAGGCGTCCACGAGGGCGCACGGCGGGGCGGTCTCTTCGGGCTGGAATTCCTTCACCAGCTCNACGAAGTTGAACTCNGGATCATCCACGTTGGTCACGCGGACGAAATACAGGTTCTGCAAGGCCACGTGGTCGGACGGGCGGATGGTGACCGTGCCCTTCGGGCCATCGAAACTGAAGTTGTTCTCATAGACGGCGCGCAGCACGTCGGCGCTGGCATCGCCATTGCTGGCCTCCAGACCCTCGACGACCATGATCGCGGCCATCATGCCACCGGCAGCCCACAGGTCGGGCGGCGTACCGTACTCTTCCATGTGACGCTCGACGAGCCAGTCATTGATCTCGTTGTCGGGCAGGGAGTAATGGTAGACCTGCACACCGACAACACCGATGGCGTCGGCATAGCCGGCGGCCAGCGTCTGGTTGTCGCCCACGCCCGTGCCGACGACCATTTCGTCAAACACGCCCAGCTGGCTCATCTGCTGGAACATCGGGGCGAAGCCCGCGCCGGCCCAGGTGACGATCAGCACNTCGGCCTCGGAGTCGAGGAGNTGGTTGATGTAGGACGTGAAGTCAGTTGTCTCGATCGGGGCGTAGACCGTGCCGCAGTTGCTGCCGTCGTCGTTGACGAACTCGCCGCCGCCGGCGCTGACAACCGCGTAGAACGAGCAGGCCGAGCCAATGCCGAAGGCATTATCCGGCGCGATCTGGATAAACGTGTCGCCCATTTCGAGGAGNCCGTTACCCATGACCAGCGCGTCCTGATAGCTGGTCCGGCTGGTGCGGAACGAGTTGGGGCTAAAGTTCTCGGCGGTGATCTGCGGGGCCGCGGCCGGCTCGGCGATGAGGATGACGTTGTTCTCTTCGGCAACCGGGATGGTGGCCAGAGCCACGCTGGAGCTGACNTTGCCGACCAGNATGTCGGCGCCTTCGGCCTCAATCAGTTCGCGGGCTTGCTGTACACCGGTGTCGGGGTCGCTGCTGTTATCCTTCTCGACGACGACGATCGGCCGCCCGGCGACTTCCATCGTCCCATCGGTGGCATACTCAAGGCCCAGGTAGAAGCCTTGGGTCTGGCTGGGGCCGTAGACGGCCAGCGCGCCGGACTTGTCGGTCATCAGACCGATGACCAGCTCTTCGCCGGCAAATGGCTGCTCGCCCGTTTCCTCGGCCGGCGCTTCAGTCGCTTCCTCAGCCGGAGCCTCGGTGGCTTCCTCGGCCGGCGCCTCGGTCGGTTCCGGGGCTGGTTCGTCGGTCGGCGCAACCTCTTCGACAACTTCCGCGGTGGGTTCTTCGACGACGGCTTCGGCCGTNGGCTCGGTGGTCTCGGTGGTCGTCCCACCGCAGGCNCTCAGCGTGAGGGNCAGCGCCATCAGCAGGGACAAAAGCATCAATACAGTTCGACGGTTATTCATCTATTCTCCTCCATCATTTGTGTAGACAGAATTCGGCAAACACAGGTAGCCTATGGCTACAGCATGGGTTATAGCATCCGGCGGTTACCCCGCGGTTACACAACCACCGCACCCTGTAGCGCCGGTTTCTTAAATGGCTTTCTGGCCGCCAGACAAGAATCAGGCGTCACCCTCCTTTCAGGAACCGGACAACAGCCTCATTGGCCGCTTCCGGCGCTTCAAATGGGAAGAAATGGCCCACGTCGGGCAGAATTTCGACCCACGAATCCGGTATCTTGGCCGCTAGCAGGGCCGCGTTGCCCTTGGGCACAACTTTGTCTTCCGCGCCGAAGAGGATGAGCGTCGGCGCNGTGATTTGCTCCAGCCGGTGCTCGAAGCTGGCCGCCTCGCTGATCAGCCCCAGGCCAATGGCNAGTTGGGACTGATAACCGGCNGGGTCGAGCGGGTTCTGGAGGCGGTAGTTGACCCAGTAATCCACAAATTCAGGGTTCGCGTCGGCAAAGCCCGGCGCGCAGCTGATGACGATGCCTCGCCGCAGCCGCTCGATCGGGTCGCCCGACAGGTCGGTCAGCACGGCCATCGCCTCGGGCGAGATGGGCACGTGACGCGGCCCGCCGAAGTTCGTGGCCGACAGGATGAGCCTGTCCACCCGCTGGGAATAGTCGAGGGCGAACGCTTGGGCGATAAACCCGCCCATCGAGTGACCCATGATATAGGCTTTAGAGATGCCAAAGTCGTCGAGCATCCCGGCGATATCGGCGGCCAGCATCTGCGCCGAATAGGGGCCGGCCGGTTTGTCGCTCTGCCCCACGCCGCGGTTGTCGATGCTGATCACCTGGAAATGCTCGGCCAGCCCGGGGATCATCTTGTGCCACATCCAGCCGCCGTAGCCGATGCCTGGGATGAGCACCAGCGGCTCGCCGTTACCGTGCAGTTCGTAGTAGAGATTAATTCCATTCGTTTGGACGTAGGGCATGCATTCGCTCCTTCTTTAGCGACCACAGACGTGGACCGCGGCAGGGTTTAACCGCTGTGGTCTGCCGTCCGCTGTCCGTCGTCCATGACGTACTTCTCCCGCAACTCCGCCTTCATCACCTTGCCATAGGGCGAGTAGGGCAGCGCGTCGGCGAAGATAACCCGCTTGGGCACCTTGTAACGCGCCAGACGGCCGCGGCAAAATGCGATCAGCTCTTCCGGCGTGGTCTCGATTTCCGGCCGGGGCACCACGACCATCAAGCCGACCTCGCCCCACTTCTCGTCCGGCTGGCCGATCAATGCTGCCTCGCGCACGGCCGGATGCTCCAGGAAAACCGTCTCGACCTCGGCGGCATAGACGTTCTCGCCGCCGCTTATGATCATGTCCTTGTAGCGCCCGGCCATGTAGAAGAAACCGTCTGCGTCCTGCCGGGCCATGTCGCCGGTGTAGAACCAGCCNTCGCGCAGCGCCTTGGNTGTCGCTTCGGGGTTGCGCCAATAGCCGGAGCAGACGTGAGGGCCATAGATGATCAGCTCGCCGGTCTCGCCGCGCGCTACGTCATGGCCGTTCTCGTCCACGATGCGCATCCGGCTGTGGAAAATGGGCTTGCCGACCGACCCCATCCTGGCGATGGATTCTTCNTTGGTCATCGTGAAGCAGTTGACGCCCACCTCGGTCAGACCATACCCCTGGCGCAGGTAGCCGCCCTTTGCCGCCCGCCAGGCCGGGATGAGCGAGACAGGGCAGGGCGCGCCACCGCTGACAAAATAGCGCACGTGGCTGAAATCGGCCGCGGCAAACGACGGACTGTTCATCCACATCTGGAATAGCGTCGGCACGCCCAGCACGACCGTGGCCCGCTCGCGCTGGATCAGCGCCAGCGACGCCTCGCTGTCGAACGACCGCGCCAGCAGGATCTTCCCGCCCACGTAAAACAGCGGCGTCAGAAAGATAAACAGCCCGCCGGCGTGGAACATCGGCGTCATCACCGGCGAGACGTCNTCGGCGGTCAGCCCCCAACTGATGACCGTGTTGATGGCGTTCCACAGCACCTGCCGGTGCGAGATCATGGCCCCCTTGGGGCGGCCGGTCGTNCCCGACGTGTAGAGGATACAGTAGATATCTTCGCCGGTCAGCGGCGGCGGCTCCGGCTCAGTTGCCGGCGCGGCGGCCACGCACGTCTCGTATGACAACGCGCCGTCGATCAGCGCTCCCTCGATGCCAATGACGATGGGGACANCGACCTCGCGCCGCATCTCTTCCAGCAGTCCGGCATATTCCGGGCCACAGATAATGACCTTTGGCGCGCAGTCCGCGGCGATGTAGACCAGTTCGCGCGCCGTCAGCCGCCAGTTGAGCGGGGCCAGGATGGCGCCAATCTTCCCCAGCCCGTAGAGCAGGTCAACGAAGTGAAGGCTGTTCTGGGCCAGGATCGAGACCCGGTCGCCTTGTTGCACGCCCAGGCCGCGCAGCCAATTGGCCAGCCGGTTGGCGCGCTCGTTCAGTTCCCGGTAGGTATACTCAATCTCGGTATGAACATCCAGCAAGCCAACCCGGTCGGGAGTCAGTTCGGCCCGCTTGCGCAGCAAATCGGCCGCGTGCAGCGGGTAATGGCTTTCGTAGGGCATGCGGCTCCCCTCGGTTCGATCAGGTGCCGACAACGATGCCGCCGTCCACGCGCAGGACTTCGCCGGAGATGTAGCTGGCCTCGTCCGAAGCCAGGAACAGGTAGGCATTGGCGATATCGCGCGGCTCGCCCAGACGGCCCAACGGCACGCGGGCTTTCATGCCGTCGAGGATGTTCTCGGGCATGGAGGCAACCATCTCGGTAGACGTGAAGCCGGGGGCGATGGCATTGACGCGAATGCCGGAGCGGCCCAGCTCGCGCGCCCACACCTTGGTCATGCCGATGACGGCCGACTTGGTGGCTACGTAGTTGGTCTGGCCAAAATTTCCGTCCAGTCCGACGATCGAGGAAGCGTTGAGAATGACGCCGCTCCTCTGCCGGATCATGTGTGGCGCGGCAGCCTGAGTGCAGTTGAAAACGCCCTTGAGGTTGACCGAGATGACCAGATCGAAATCAGCCTCGGACATCTGCTTGACCAATAGGCCGTCCTTCACCTTCACCAGCGTGCCGTCGCGCAGCACGCCGGCGTTGTTAACCAGGACATCGAGCCGGCCGAACTTCGCCACAACGCCGTCGACGAATTCGCCCACGGCCTGGCGGTCGGCGACGTTCACCTTGACGAAGCTGGCCGCCGGGCCGATAGCCTCGGCCGTCTTCTGGCCCTGCTCCTCATTCACGTCACAGATGACGACGGTGGCGCCTTCCTCGGCAAAGCGTTCGGCGGTGGCCTTGCCGATGCCGGCCGCGCCGCCGGTGACAATACAGACCTTATCTTTTAAGCGCATGACTTCTCCTTTTCGATAGCGGGTAAACCCACGAGCGGCACGAACCAGCCGCGACCGCTCAGGCAAACAGGTTGTGGGGAATTCTCTGCACCTGTCTTTTACCACGCTGGGGTTACCGGGCAGTTACGGAAATTTGACCGCGGCAACCTTATACAATGACGCTAAGGCGCAAGCCGACGGACGGGCAGACACACAGATCCGCCCCTACTGCTTGGCCAGAAAGCCCAACACTACTGTGTTGAACTCGGCCGGGCGCTCCCAGGATGAAGCATGCCCCGCGCCAGGTAGGATGTGGAGCTCGGCGTGGGGAATGGCTTCCTTCAGGATGCGGGCATACCTCGGCCCCTTCAGCAAGTCCAGTTCCCCGACGATGATGCAGGCTGGCGCGGCGATTTCGCCCAGGCGCGCGGTGAAGTCTACTTCCAAGAAGCAGTCACACAGCCGGACGATGGCCGCATAATCGAGCAACTCATACCGCCGGCGGGCGTCGGCCAGCAGCGGCGCGTGATCGCCAATGAACTCCGGCGAGAAGTTCCACGGCAGCAGCGCGTTATAAAACGCCCCGGGATCGGCGCGGCGGGCCGCGTCGCGCCACGTCTCGCCGGTCGCCCNCAGTTCTGGGCCGAGCTCGCTGACTGTATCCATCAGGATCAGGCTGCGCACCCGCCCCGGGTAGGCCAGCGCGAACGCCTGGGCCACCTCGCCGCCGTAGGAGATGCCGGCGATGTGGCCGGCGTCGATGGCCAGCGCGTCGAGCAGCGCCGCCAGGTCACCCGCATGGAGGGCCATCGTGTAAGCCCCCTCGGGGTGGTCGGACAGCCCCTGCCCCCTACAATCGTATTGCAGGACGCGGTAACGGCGAGCGAAGTCGGGCGTTTGATAGGCCCAAGAGGCGGCTGCGTTCATGATGATGCCGTTGTTCAGCACCAGCACCGGCGCGTCCTCCGGGCCGTGGAGTTCATAGTAAATAGNGATGCCGTTGGCTATTAAAGTTGGCATTGTACACCTGTAGTGCCGGTCTCCTAACCGGCAGACAGACGATGGTTAGGAAACCGGCTTGACGTCACTCACCCACACTAACGCTTCCCCATCGCAGATCAGCCCGCCGTCGAGGCCGGTGACCCACGTTCGCAGGTTCACCAGCTCCTTCTCCGGCCGGAGACGCGTGACGCGCACGCGGGCAACTAGCTCATCCTCGGGGTACGCCGCCCGCAAAAATACGAATCTCTGCTTCAGCCAGTTCGTCCCCCGCCCCGGTAGTTCCGTCCCCAGCAGGCAGGAAAACATCGCGCCGAGCAGCGGCCCGGGCAACGGCGCGCCGCGCAGGCCGAGNGCCCGGCCNNANNCCGGGTCGGTATAGAGGGGATTGGTCTCGCGCAGCAGGTCCACGTACTCATCCATNTNGGCGCGNCTATAGGCGCGGGTCAGCGTCGCCGACTGCCCCACCGCCAGCCCCTTCCAGGTTTCGCTCTCCGGCGGCGGCTCCGGCGGCGCGACGGCGGCCGGGCCACCCATTCCGCCGGCGACCAGTAAAGCGTTCCCCTGGCAGCCGAACGCCCCATCTGATTTGACCGCGTCGGTAGACAGCCGCGCCATCCTGTCCGCGGCCTCGGCCACCGCCAGGTCGAGGCTCACGATCTCGCCGGTGTAGGTCGGGCCCGGAAACATCAGATCCTGCTCGCGCTGTATCGCTCCGGGAGCGATCTCGCCCAATGCCCGAACCAGGTTGGCGTACAGAAACATGCCGTGGGCCACCGTGCGGCCGAACTTCGTGCGCGCCGAAAACTCCGGGTCGACGTGGATAGGGTTATCATCGCCGCTGAGGACGGCAAAGCGATCGAATTGGCGTTGGGTGAAGACCCGCTCGAATGACCAGGTCTGCCCGGCTTGAAGCTCCATGCCCCCTCGCTTAGGCCGCGCCATAGCGCTGGCGTAACTCGCCCTTGACGACCTTGCCGGCCGGGTTGCGCGGCAACTTGTCGACGAAGACGACAGACTTGGGCACCTTGTAGCGGCCGATGTGCTGCCGGCAAAAGTCGGTGATCGCGGCTTCGGTCAGCTGCTGGCCCGNCTTCAGGACGACGATAGCCCGGCCGACTTCGCCCCATGTCTCGTCCGGCACGCCGATGACCGCCACCTCGCCCACCTCCGGTAGCTGGTAGATGACGTTCTCGACCTCGGCCGGATACACATTCTCGCCACCGGAGATGAACATATCCTTCCAGCGGTCGACGATGTAGTAATAACCGTCCTCGTCGCGCACGGCCACATCGCCGGAGTGGAGCCAGCCGTCTTCGATCGATTGCTCCGTAATCTCCGGCAATTGCCAGTAGCCGGGGGTGACGCCGGGGCCTTTGATGAGCAATTCGCCGCGCTCGCCAGGCGGCAGGTCGCGCCCCTCGCGGTCGACGATGCGCACGTCGACGTGGAGCTGCGGCTTGCCCACCGAGCCGATCTTCGATCGGGGGTAATCCTTCTCGATCAGGAACACGGTCGGCCCGGTCTCGGTCATACCGAAGCCGTACTGAATCTCGATCCCGCGGTCGAGGTAACGCTGGAGCAGGGANGTGGGAATGGGCGCGCCGCCGGCCGACCAGGAGCGCATGCGCCGGAACTCGGTCTTGTCGAAATCAGGATGCTGGCTCAGGAACAGGTAGACCGAGGCCACGCCGAAGAAAGCTGTCGCTTCCTCGGAGAGGATGCGCAGCGTCTCGGCCGGGTCGAACGTCCGCTGCACGATCGCCGTGCCGCCGGCGTGGAACGTCGGGTTGGTCATCAGGTTGAGCCCGCCGGTATGGAAACAGGGCAGCAGGTTGAGCGTCACGTCCTCCGAGGTCAGGTCAACCGGCAGACCAATGTTGAGGGCGTTGTAGAAGACCATGCCGAAGGTCTGCACGACGCCTTTCGAGCGGCCGGTCGTGCCCGCTGTGTAAAGAAGGTGCCACGGCTCATCCAGCCCGCGCGGCCGCATGATGATGGGCCGGCCGGAAGACGAAGCCAGCGCGGCCTCATAGGTGATCTCATCCGGCCGAATCTGGCTGTCAAGGGCCATCACTTTGGTGATGCCCGTGCGCCGCTTTATTTCCTGGGCCGTCTCGGCAAAGGCGGGGTCGTAGATGAAGGCCGTGGGGGTCGAGTCCTGGAATATGAATTCCAACTCCGGCACAGCCAGCCGCCAGTTGAGGCAAACCAACATCACCTCGGCTTTGGCGCACCCCCACAGGATCTCGAAGTAGNCGGACGAGTTGTGGGCCAGCAGGGCGACGCGGTCGCCAGGCGCGAGACCCCATTCCTCGCGCACGAATTCAGCGAAGCGGCTGGCACGCAGGTGAAACTCGGGGTAGNTATAGCGACGGCCGGTGGCCGCGTCGACCAGCGCGATCTTGTTCGGCCGGAAATCAGCTTGCTTGGCTAACCAATCGAAAGTGTACATAGTGGCTCCATTCCATTTGGTAGGGGGCAGGTTTGCNACCTACCCTCTGCCCTCTCGCTTCTGCCCGCTGGTGAGCGGGTCACAGACCCGCCCCTACAGACCCAACGCTTCGTAATCACCACCCATTCACATGCACCACCTCAGAAAGCGGAAGCTGGCCGCGAAGCAGCGAGGCCAGGGCAGGCTGGTCGCCGCGGCCGAAGGCGGCCAGTTCGGCACGGTCCATCGGCCGCCGCGGGCGGATGGGCGTGTCGTCGGCCGGGTAACCGAGCGGCGTCACGGCGGCGATCTCCACTGCGGCCGGAATGCCCAGCAGCTGCTTAAGGGTCGCCCCACCTCCGTCGAGGGCGAAGCCGCCGAACCAGCGCGTGCCCAGTCCCAGCGCCGTCGCGGCGGCCATCAGGTTAGCCGTCGCCGCNCCGAGAGACATGAGATACCAGTCGTGNAGCACGNNCTCGTGGTCCGGCAGGGCGAACTGAGCCTTCGGTTCGTTGCATACGACGATGAAACACGGCGCGTTCTCGAACAGGTCGTAGAGNCCGATGTAGCGGCNNGTNTCTTNCGGCCGNAAGCCCAGAAACGCCTGGAACACGCCGCGATCCTGCACGNCGAGCAGGTAGCGGGCCGNGCGCCGGGCCAGTTCCGGCTCGGTGACGACGACGAACGCCCACGGTTGCAGGTTGGCCGGGCTGGGGGCGGCGATGGCCGCGGCCAGTACCTGCTCGATCAACTCCGGCCCAACCGGCCGCGCGTCATAGCGCAGCACGCCGCGGCGGGTAGTGAGGGCCTGGATGCAGTCCATCGGTGACTCCTGTGGAGACAACCGCCGACCGATGCCATATATCTCAACTTCGGCGGCTGTCAGCGGTCGGTAGTCTTCAGTCAGCTCTCCAAAAACTCCACCAGCGCCGCCATGAAGGCCGCCGGCTGCTCGATGTGGGGGCTGTGGCCGGCGTCGGCGATGACGACCTCGCGGTAGTCGCCGCCATTGGCCTGGTATTGGTCGAGGACATGGCGCGTCTGCGAGACCATTGGCTGCGGCGGGAAGACGTCGTCGCCCGGCCAGCCGGGAACCGCGCCCAGCTTGCCCAACGTGCCGAAGTCAAACAGCGACATGTCAGACACGATCTGGTCGCTGTCGCCGCGAATCCAGAGGACGAGGGGCTTGCTCGGCATGTCGACGATGCCGCTCAGGTTCAGGTATTTTGGGCAGCTGGCATTGATTGGCCCGTAAACACCCGGCGCGACGTTGGGCCAGTTGCCCGAGGGCGTCAGGTCGCCCGGATAGCGGTCCTCGCCCGTCTTCTCCAGCAGCAGCGAACTTAGATAGGCTTCCTCCCGCGCGGCCTTGAACGGTGGCTTGTAATAAAACGTGTTGATCACCGTCCGCGGGCAGTTGGGGTCTTCCTCGGTGCGGTCGCCGAGCTGCATGCGGCGGATGAACTCGGGGTTGACGCTGCCGCCGCCCGATCCGGCGAAATCGTCGTAGCATGGCACGCCGTCAACGCCCTTCGTGCCGCCGAAGCCATAGGGACTGATCGGGTTGACGAGTGTCATCGAGAGAACCAGTTCCGGGTAATCCAGCGCGAACTGGAGCACCGGCGCGGCCCCCAGCGACCAACCGACAAGATGCGCCGGGCGGTCGCCCAAGGCGTCGGAGAGCGCCTTGAGATCTTCGGCCCAATCCTTCGCGCCGCGGGTGGCGTCCACCAGCAGGTCTTCGGTATCGCCGTAGCCGCGCAAGTCGGGGGCGATGGCGCGGAAGCGCGGCGGCAGGGACAGCATTGTCTCTTCCCAAAAGGTGGATGAGGACGCATTGCCGTGAACAAAGACGACCGGTTCGCCGTCATCGGGACCGCTGAACAACACGTGGGTGTTGATGCGGTCGGTAGGGATCATCCGCGAGGTAATGCCGTGTAGGGTGGAAATGGTTGCCATGGGTTCTCCTTGCGTTAATTACGATTCAAGATTTAGAAATTAATTATGCCAAACTTCGAGTGGGGAGACTCTCCTCATTCTTCATTCGGCAGAAATTTTTCGCGCAATTCGCGCTTCAGGATCTTGCCCGCGGATGAGATGGGCAGGGCATCCAGCAGCACGGCCGACTTGGGCACCTTGAACTTCGCCAGCCGATCGCCCATGAAGGCTAGCAATTCGGTCTCATCGGCCGCCCCGCCCGGCTTAAGCACGACGCAGGCCCGGCCGACCTCGCCCCATTTCGGATCGGGCAGGCCGATGACGGCGCACATGAGCACGTCGGGATGCTGGTAGAGCACCTTCTCGATCTCGGCCGGGTAGACGTTCTCCCCGCCGCTAATGTACATGTCCTTTTTGCGGTCAACGATGTAGAAATACCCCTCGGCGTCGTACCGAGCGATGTCGCCGGTATGGAAGTAGCCGCGCTCGTCCACGGCCGCGGCGCTGGCCGCCGGGTCGCCGAAGTAGCCGGAGCAGTAACTTGGCCCCTTCAGCACCAGCTCGCCCTCTTCGTCCGCTCCCAGGAAGCGGTTGTCGTCGTCGACGATGCGGGCGTCGACGTAGAAGTGCGGCCGGCCGATGCTGCCCGCCTTGCGGATGGCGTCCTCGGGCGCCAGGGCAAAGATGCCCGGCCCGAACTCGGTCATGCCGAACCCCTGCTTGAAGCGAATACCCTTCTCTCGCGTGTACTGCTCCACCAGCGGCACCGGCAGCGGCGCGCCGCCGGATGTGCAGAAGCGCAGCGAGGACAGGTCGGCCGCGGTCCAGTTAGGAGCCTGGGCGATCATCTGGTACATCGTCGGCACAGCCCCGAAGATGGTCACCCGCTCGCGCTCGATCAGCTCCAGCACCAGCGCCGGATCGAACTGGCGCATCAGGATCGTCGTGCCGCCAAAGATCATCTGCGGCAGGGTGTAAACGAACAGGCCGCCAGTGTGGAACATGGGAAAGACGTTGAGGTAGACGTCGTCATGGGTGACATCGTGGATAACGGTATTGAGCGTGTTCCAGGCGATCATCCGGTGCGACACCTGGGCCGCTTTGGGCAGGCCGGTCGTGCCGCCGGTGAAGATCAGCGCGGCGATGTCCTCAGCTTCCAGATCGTCGGTAGTCACCGGCGTGGCCGGCGATGCCTGGATCGCTGTCTCGAAATAGGCGCTGTCGCCCGTGCCGCTGCCCTCGGTGTGCAGGTAGTAGCCAATGGCGTAGGCCCGGCCGCGCAGCAACGCCTGCAATTCGGCCACATGGGGGCGCACGTCATCGGAAAAAATGAGCACTCTGGGCGTCGTCTGGGCCACGATGCCGGCCAGTTCCTGCGGGTGGAGCCGCCAGTTCAGCGCGGTATGGATGGCCCCCAGCTTGCCGCAGGCGAAGAACGCGTCCAGATGCTCCACGCCGTCGTGGGCCAGGATGGCCACCCGATCGCCTTTACCGACGCCGGCCACATCGCGCAACCAGTTCGCCAGGCGGTTGGCGCGCTGGTTTATCTGGCGGTAAGTCAGCCGCCATTCGGGCGTCTTGCCGGTATCGATGATCGCCAGGCGGTCGGGCGAGTAGAGTTCTCGCCGCGCCAGATAGTCGCCGATGTACATGGCTCCCCCTCTCAGTGGGTCCACTGCCAGACGGANGCGGCCATACTGATGCCGCCGCCGCTGGCACAGAACATCACCTTCTCGCCCGGCTTGGGGCCGCGGCCGTTGTCGATGGCGTCGTCGAGGGCCATNACGACGCACGGCGAGCCGGTGTAGCCCCACTTGTCCATCACCCAATGCGCCTTCTCCAGCGGCTGACCGATGAGTTCCATCATGGCCTCAATGGTGCGCAGGTTGAGTTGAGTGAACAGGAAGTGGTCGATATCGTCCATTGTCAGCCCGGCCTTGTCAAGCGCCCCCTGCATCAGCTTGGGCCAGTATTCGGTGTTGAACGTGCGGGGGAACTTTTTGACGAAAGCGACTTTGGGTGGGCCATAGGCGGCCACGTTCTCCGGCGTGCTCGGGAGCGCCGCGCCGCCGCCGTAGATACCCAAGGCGTCGTAGTATTCGCCCTTGGCCAGGAAGTTGCTGGCCATGAAGCCCGGCGCGTCGCCCGCGCCCAGAACGGCCGCGCCCGCGCCGTCGGCGAACAGGTTGGCCGTCTTCTTGTCAGTCAGGTCGAGGAAGCGGCTCATGCCGTAGCCGCCGGTCACGAGGACATAGTTCATCGTCTCGTCGGTGGCGATGTAGCGCGCTCCCTGGTCGAGGGCTGTCACCCAGCCGGCACAGGCGCTGTTGACGTCATAGGTGCCAGCATTGACCGCGCCCAGTTTGTGCTGGACGACGACCGACGTGCCCGGCGACAGATAGTCGGGCGTATCGGTGGAGACGATGATCAGGTTCAGTTGCTCCGGCGCAACGCCGGCCTTCTCGAGCGCCTTGCGCGACGCCTCGACGATCAAGTCAGACGTGGTCTGCTCGGGCGACATCCAGCGCCGCTCGCGGATGCCGACGTTGGCGACCAGCCATTCGCTGGTCGATTCGCCGAGAAGGCGATCCATTTCTTCATTGGTGACGACGCGTTCGGGAACGTAACTGCCTGTGGAAAGTATTTGGGCGATTCGGGTCATGGGTTACCTGTTTTTAAGTGGGGATCATTTGTTGGAAAGACGACGGACGACGAACTACAGACGACTGAAGGAGACATCTGCCGCCCGATCGCAGCCATAAATAAACTCAAAGGCGCAAGCTGGATAGATTTCATTCGTCCTCGCGTTGACCTTGCCCCGCTGTGGTCTGTGGCCCGTGGTCGGGTATTTGCGTTCAGCGTTCGGCCGTCGCCGGTCATTCTTCCGCCTCTTCCTCAGCCGTGAGCGTGACAAAGCGGCGGATGAATTCGACCGCCTCATCCCAGTGGACAAAGACATGTTCCTCATTGGTCTGCACATTGAGGATCGAGCCGCGCAAGGCGACGTTATCCGGCCGACCGGAGTGGATGAAGCGGACGACAAAGGAAGTGATAGAAAGCGAGTTATCTTCCAAGGGTCATTTACCTGATGTCTTGTCGGCCGGCAAGCGCCGGCCGCCGGTCGAGTCACAGCAGCAAGGAAAGAGGACGACGCCTCTGTCGTTTATAAAATAACAGAGAGGGGGTACACGCGAGTTACAGTATCAACGCGGCGCTGGCCTGCTTGCTCGAGTTCAGGACAGGCCCGGCCGAACCTGAACGCGCCGCCACCTTATTTCGTCAGGTGTTCAAACAGGGCTGTCGTCTCGGTCGCCGGCGACACATCCAGCTCATCCTTCAGCGTTTGCACGCAGCGATGATAGACGCGGGCGATCTGCCCGTGGTCGCCCATGCCGTGATAGGCCAGCATCAGGTGGCGGTACGCCCGCTCCCAGCAATCGTCGGCCGCCAGGAGCCGATAGGCCAGCTCGGCAGCTTCTTCATAGCGGCGTTCCTCGACGTATAACTCTGCCAGCCGGTCGGCGGCGGACAGGAACAAAACCGCNAGCCGCTCGCGTTCGGCCGCGGCCCAGGTCTCGTACAGCGCCTCCGGCAGGTAGTCCCCTTTGTAGAGGGCGATGGCCTGCTCCAGCAGCGGANCGGCCGACGCGGGACGACGCGCGAAGGCTAAGTTACCCTGAGCCACGAGAGCGGCGAATTGCTCCGCGTCGAGCCATATGTCGGCGCCGGGGCGAATCCCATAGGCGCTGCCGTCGCGGCAGATGAGNGCCGATTCGGAGCCGGGATCGCGNTCCGGTTCCAGCACGTNNTAGAGAGAATTNAGCGTNACNTTGAAGTTGCGTCCNGCGGCGGCCGGNTCCATGCCCGGCCAGAGGTATTCGAGAATCTGGTCGCGATCCAGCGACGTGTGACGNAAGGTGACGAGCAGTTGGAACAGCTGCCGGGCCTTGGCCCGCCGCCAGCTATTGGGCGGGATGGCCNTCTCCCCGCGAAAGGCGGCAAACTCGCCCAGCGCATAGACGCGCAGTCGGTAGCCGGGGTGATGGGTAATGCGCGCCAGCCCCAGCGCCGACAACAGCCGCGCGGCATACTCGCCGCGCCATTGCCGGTCGCGGGCCAGAATGAGTAACGGCGTGAACACGCGCTCGTCCGGCGGGCCGAGCAGCGTCGGCCGAGTCAACAGGTAGTCGTAGCCGTTCTCCTCGGCCGCGGCCAGCATGTTCGGAAGCAGCTGGGAGAGCAACTCCAGCTTGCCCTGTCGCCAGTGGACATAGCACAGCCACAACCGGGCGGCGCACGCGCCAAAGGTGTCGCTACACTCCTGGAAGCCCACCAGAGCGCGCCCAAGCCAGGCCTGAGCCTCCTCGTACCGCGCGGCCATGGCCAATCCCGCGCCCATCGCCACGCGCGTCATGGAGGCTACCCACTCGTCGCCGGCCGCCTGGGCGATCTCGATGCCATGGCTGGCTGTCTGCAACGCCCGCGCCAGGTCGCCCCCATAGCCGTAGACACGAGACAGACCCCAGCTGGCTTCGACGGAAAGGCGCGGCACATCGATATCGCGGCTGATGGAAATGGCCTTCTCGTACTGCTCGCGGGCCAGTTCGTAACGGTCAGGGTCATTCAGCAGGGCGAGGGCGTGACCCAGCCGCAGATGCCCCACGGCGATCATGAANGGCGATTGCAGGTCGATGCCGCGCCGCGCGCCAATCTGGGCATACTCGTGGGCCAGAGGGCCGAGGCCTTGCAGCGCGTAGACCAACGACAACAACAGGTGCGTCTCGCGGTGGGCGCGGGGCGTCAGCACTGGCTCGATGCGCTCGGCCTCGGCCCGCTCTTCCAGTTTGCGACGGGCTTCGTCCAGCCGGCCGGTGCGGAGCAGCACGCGGTATAGCAACTGGGAGTCGGATGGCGTGGCATTGCGCAGTTCGCCCGCTTGCTTGCGCAGAGCCTCGGCCTCCTCGATCTGCCCGGCATTGAGCTTGTTTTCGGCCAGCAGCTCATACATGCGGGCGCGCATTTCCGTGCTCTCCATGCCCTCGCTCAGGCGAATGGACTTTTCCAGCAGCGACTCGGCCTGGCTGGGATCGACGGTATCGAGGTAGACCCGGGCCTGGCCGCGCAATGCCCGGCTGACCCCCTCCGTCTGTCCGCGGTCGCGCCAGGCNGCCTCGGCTTGCTGATACCAGCCCAGCGCTTCCTGGAAGCGGCTGCGCAGGCGGGCCAGCTCTCCTAGATAAAACAGCAGCGATGGGTGGCTTTGCAATATATCCGGCGAAACCCCGCCCAGGTAGGAAGCCAACGTGTCCAGCCGGCCGGTAGCCAGTAGTTGCACGCCGTAGGTGTCGAGCAATGAGGCTGAACCCTCGCGGTCGCTGGCCTTGAACATGTGATAGACCGCCTCATCCAGGTCGCCTCGCTCCTTATAGTAACCGGCGGCCAATACGTGGCTTCGCAAGCGCTGGTCGGGGCTGGTCAATTGCTCCAGGAAGTTGTGAAATATGTGGTGGTAGCGCAGGCTGCCGTCGCCCAGGTCAACGACNAACAGGTCGATGCGTCGCAGATAGGCCAGCATCGCCGCGCTGTTGCCGCCGATCTGCAGCGCGTCGCACGCTTCGGGCGTGATGACGCGCAAAACNGAAGTGGCCCGCAGAAACTCCTGCACGTCGGCGGGCTGCCCCTCGAAGATATCCGTCGCCAACAGGTGAAAAAGTGTATCGAGCGAGGCGGTCTGGTTGGACAGAACGTCCTCCACGGAACCATACGCGCCGCCCCGAAGGCTCTGCCACACCAGTTGCAGGGCGATCGCCCAGCCCTCGGTCGCCTCATAGANCATGTCGGCCTCGTCGGCCGTCAGCACGTACCCGAAGGCGTCGGCAAACAGAGCCGANATCTCGGCCGCGGTGAAAGCCAGCGTCGCCCGNTCGATCTGCTTCACCATNCCCTGGGCTTTCCAGCGCGACAGGTTGGGCAGCGAAAGGGGCTGGCGGCCGGTNAGAATGATGTGCAGNTCGGGCGGAGCCANNGCCACGAGCCGGTCGACGAGATGGGCGATCTCGGTCGCCGATACAGCCAAGTGGGCATCGTCCAGCACCAGTAACGTCGGCTCGCTCAGGCCGAGGCTGAGACTGTTGAGGAGCTCGTCGAGAATACGCGCCGACGGGAGAGGGCTGCTGGTGCCGTCCCACGATTCAAGCAGGGCGATGGGCAGGTAATCCAGATGAGGCGTGCCCAGACGCGCGGCATGGCACAGGTGGAGCAAGAAGACCAGCGGATCGCNGTCCTCTTCCATGACCTGATACCAGATGATCGGGTGGCCCATGCCGGCCAGCGTGGCCAGGGCGGTCGTCTTGCCGAAACCCGCGCCAGCCTGAATCAGCGTCAGGCGATAGTTGAGCGCGTCGGCCAGGTTGGCGGTGACGCGCGCGCGTTCCAGCGTGCGCGGCCCCGTGCGGGGTGGGATGATCTTGGTGCGGACGACGGTATCCAGACGGAACATGACGGATCGATCCGGGAGCTCGGGCGGCNCANCGTCCCGNTAACGCTATTTTAGTCCCGACCGGAGGAAAGTCCCAATCGAGGGCGGTGTCNCCTGGCGGCNTCCGGCGCTCCGTCAGTCGAAAGCAANGNCCTCGGTCGACCGAAGTGTGACGCCGGCTTGCGCCAGTTTGGCATGCCATTCACTGATGAGGCGGGCGGCCTCCTGGCTATAGCTGCTGTGGGCATCGGTGACCAGCGTCACTGGATAGCCGAGCGCCCGGCCGCCCAGGCACGTGGCCTTGACGCAGCCGTGGGTGACCAATCCAGCCACAACCAGGCGTCCAACTTTCTCCTGGCGCAATAATTCAGACAATTCCGTCCCCTCGAACGCATTGCCTTGAACTTTGTGGATAACAGTTTCCTTTTCGGGCTGACGCAAGCGCGGATGCAATTTCCAGCCCGGTGAGTCTTTTACCAGGTGGCGAGGATCGGAGTGCTGAACATAGATAACAGGCACGCCATTCGCCCGCGCCCGGTCGATGAGCGCGTTGAGGTTCTGGAGAAGCTGGTCAGCATGGNAGATCGGCGTCGATTTTTGAAACAAGCCATGCTGGACATCGATGACCAGCAGTGCCGCCCTGTCAAACTCAGGCGAGATGGCGGGNGGAGTGGTATTCTTTTTCATGGCAGCCCCCATCGTTTAACTATCGTTTGGAAACTCGCGGTTGCGGATACCGGTATCCAGATCATACATCAATTTGTCCAATCGGCTCCGGCCCGGCGNTCGACTGGGCATATTCATCAGGATATCGCGTGCTTCAATGGTGACGATTTGGACGGCCCACAGGACGACCTCATCGCCAACCGTCAAATCGCCCCCCTGGTAAAGCTCCAGCGCCAGAGCCGCATAGGCGGCCGGCCCGACGATGTGCTTGGTTTGCTCCACGTCGGCCAGAGGATGCGTGTAGGCGCTGGACGCGGCGAGGCCCGCGGCGCGCGCNGCGGCGGTTGCCGCGGGGTCAATTGCCTCGCGCGCGGCCGCGAATGACTGCATGGCCAAAGCGCGCAACTGGGCCGCGCGCTTGCCCCCGGCGGCAAAGGTACGCGCCCCCTCGATCGCCGCGCGGGGTCGAAGGTCAGATACCACGCGCCGCTCGAAAATCGGGAGGGCCATTTCGGCGCAGCCGGCGCACCAGCCCGCCAGCGAGCGCAGCGATTCAAGAGACATCTCGAAATATCTGGACTCTTTACCGCTCATCGTATCCACAATCCAAAAAGGCTGCCGGCGGCATTCCCAGCCGTCATGGAACCTGTCCCCCATTTCAGTCGTCTTATTGGGGACAGGCTTGATACATCTATGTATAAAGGAAAGATGATTGATGAACCATAAATCTAATCAACTAATGAACATCTCGGTCCTGGCCGTTGGGCTCTTCATGGCTCTCTTTCTAGCGGCTTGCCAGCCGGTTCCCTCCGCGCCACAGGACGCCGGCGACACGCCGCCATTCTCGCTGGACGAGCTGGGCCGGCTGACACCCGACGCGGTCCTCCTGGAGTTGGCCTATGAGCCGACGTTCTTCCGTCCGGAATCCTCGTATGAGTTTGGGCGGCCGCCGGTGTTTGCCCTGCTGGCCGATGGCCGAGTGATCTACACCCAGGAAGGCGAGGTCTATACTGACGAACAAGTCATGATAGCGCAACTCTCGCCCGAAGAGACGGCCGCCCTTGTGCAACAGGTCCTGGATATGGGCTTCCACCGTCTGGAGAGCTACACGGACTTTTGCATGCCGGCCCCCGGCGACGAACAGGTTTGCATCGCCGACGCGGCCTATACCATCCTTCGCCTGCGAAATGGGGCTGATGGGCTGGACGAGGTGAAGATCTACGCCGACTTCGCCAACGAGCCACAGGCCTTCGAGAGCATCCGCGACCTTCTGGCCGCGTATACACACCCAGAAGCGCAGCCCTACGCGCCGGAGCGGGCGGCCCTGTTCCTGTCGGACTACATGGGCGACGCGCCGGAATCGGCCCTGGCCTGGCCGCTGGATGCGGACTTGCTGGACTTCCCGAAAAATGATTTCAATCTGTGGGCGATCGAGCTTGAGGGGCAACAGTTAAGCGACTACATCGCTGTCGCCGGCCGCAACACCGGCGACGCCATCTTCGAGCACGAAGGCAAGTTCTACCAGGCGTTCCTGTCGCCCTGGTTGCCGGCGGCTGATTATACCGACGACTTGCAGGCGGCCTTCCCCCAGCCGTAATCCTGACAAACGACGCCACATGGAATAAAAAAGGACACCCCAACTGGGTGTCCTTTTTTTG